>DATKVL010000093.1:0-12947 GCA_035530115.1 Dehalococcoidia bacterium
AAGCAAGGTAGTGGAAGTGATAAACACCGGCATAAACAAGGGGCGCACGGCTTTAATATGGATTTCGAGAAAGAAATGGGACTTTATATTGGCACTGGGCGATGATTGGACCGATGAGGATACTTTCAAGGCTCTCCCTTCCACAGCGTGGTCTATAAAGGTGGGGTTTGGTGCTTCGGCAGCTAGATTCAGCCTTAGTTCCCCAAGCAAAGCGACTGCTCTGTTAGGAAAAATGGTACGAAGGCGATGAAAGCTAAGAATAGAATTGGACTCTCTTTCGCTTGCTCAAGTTGAACCAGGGAGAAAAGCTGATTATGCTTTCAGCACTGACTTCCTTGTTGACAGCCCCACTTACAACCATATTTATAGCCATGAGATAATCGGCAATCCGGTCAGGAAGGAGAAAGCGCTGCTTCACAGACTCTCTGCCCCTTTTTCCCATCGCCTCAGCAGCCTTGGGTTTCTCCAGTAAATAGATTATCTTTTTTGCCGTCTTGCGTGGTGTCTGGTAAAAGTATCCGGTATCGCCGTCCCGAATCTGAAGTGGTATGGCTCCAACGTCAGCGCCTATCACCGGTTTCCCCTTCCACAATGCCTCGGTAATCACCAATCCGAAGCCTTCTTTGGTAGATGGCTGCATTATCACTCTGGCGGCCCGCTGGAGCGCATTCACCTCCTTATGGTTCTCCAGACGGTTATCTAGTGAAAGATTTAGCACGTGGATGCCCTCATCGTCCTTTGTGTCTTCATAAACTCGGGACAGAATTCTCTCTCCTTCCGGGTCATCGGCAGCCAAGCCACCAGCCAGTATAAGCTGGCATTCCTTTTCCTTCCTCACCCGGCGGTAGGTGGCAATAGTCCTGTCTATTCCCTTCCAGGGGTCAAACCTGCTAATCTGAGCAATGATTGGGACTTTGGGGTCTATGTGGTATTTATTGAGAACCCTGTCTATCTCTCCCTGGCTCAATTCCTTATTCTTCACAGAAAGAGGGTCAATAAAGGGAGGGATTATGAACTTAGGCATCGGCCACCAGGGGATAATGTATTGAGCCGCCGAAAATATGACGGCATCATAGTGCTCAGCCCACTCACTCAAGAAATCCCACAAACCAGAGTTGCCCTCTATAGTCTCTTTATCAATATCTATGTGGCATCTCCACAGCCAGGTTTCCCCGGGCTTTCTAAGATAGTGACTCAAGCCTAGTGGCTGTGGGTCATGCACGTCTATCACATCAGGTTCGTAGTCAATAAGATTCTGACTAGCACACTCCTCGAGGGTATCAAAATAATGCTGCCGGCACGCTGGACTGAAGGAGCCTATCTTGCCCTGTAGTAAGTTGTGTAGCTCCTTCGTGCACCCGAAGTACTCCTTGGAACCACGGATTATCTTCCATTCACTTTCTATGCCCAGCATATTCAGGAACGGGATAGCATTGTAAAGCATCTCAGCTACACCACCACCCTGGGCGGTAGCATTCAGGGTTATCATTTTTAAGCCTTTAACCCGCTGAGCTATCTTTTGCAGCCTCTCCACTCTCTCTTCCCCTATAATAGGGACATAATCCTCCGGAGGAGACGTAGAGAAAGGACAAAAGTTCTTTCTCTTACTGTAGACGGTCCCGTCTGCCAGGATGGAAGAGATGCCTGCTTTCGTCATTCAAAATCCTCGCTTTACAAGTTACACCAAATCGAAGCTACCTTACACCACGTAATTGACTGATTTTACACCTGACAGCACACATTGGCAAGCCTGCGATTTAAATCATCTAAAATCTAATCGAGATATCGGACGAGGTAGCCTTGAAATTGAAGGTGGTGCGTCCGGCTACATTAATAAGTCCCACTATTCCGCCTGGAGCCTTAACTTCCCTTTTAAATAGGTGCAGTGAGCTCTTGTAGGGGAGAGGCTTGTCCCTTCCCAAGCTTTTCTCAAGGGGGGAGGGTAACAATCGACCTGCGGTTTTCCCCAATTCAGTGAACTCTGCGGGTGCTGTCCCTGGCCGGGTTAAACTGGGCAAGGAAGCGAGCGATGTCCCCGCGCTTAAATCTGCGGTCACCCCGCGGGGTAATGCAGTATGCCTTTATTCTTCCGTTGTTACTCCAACGCCTCAGTGTATTAGGATGGACATGGAGGAGCCGGGCTACCTCTCTCACCGTCAGCATGTCATCCATTTGTGCATCATTTGCCATATCTTTTCCTATCTCCTTTTTAATTAACCTATCTTAAAGGTAACTCACTTCAGCTAACCGCACAATCACCCAAAAGTATCAATTTGATTAGAAAATAGTAATAGGAAAAAAGTCCTCGGTTGGTAAGAAAGGTTAAGTTAGGTATATTGACTTCGTTTTGAAGAGATGTTACTCTTATTTGAAGAGCTCTTATATTTATTACTATCATAAAGATTATTATTACAAATAATTTACGCAGAGGAACATTAAGAGAGCGGTTGTGTAAGTTCCCGGGAGTGTGAATTGGGTGGTCGGAGGAAGCTGATGGTGGGCAAATGGATGTGTAAGGAGGCGGTGAAGTTGAACCTGTAAGTGGTCGCTTGGGTTCAGCAGAGTCAATAGCGAAACCGACCTTAAAGGCTAGTTTCGCTTTTGTGTTTAGGGCAAGAGATGAAAGTTCTGGTTGTTAGCTACTCCCAAGACTTATCGCAAGCTATTTCCCCTATCCTGAAAGTAAGATGGCCGGACTTAAGTTTGGTCCACGCCAATGAAGCCAGGGAAAGCCTGGAGCTGATACATAGAGAACAACCAGACATCGTTATGTTTCACATTCCTGAGCGAAGCGAAGGAGCACCACCCCTGGACTGCTTTGACCTCATAAGCCGGATTCGCAGCTTCTCCGGTGTGCCCCTCATTGTTATTAGCCAGAGCGATGATGTCATGGACAAGGTAAAAGCTCTGGAGATGGGTGCTGATGACTGGGTGTCCCCATCTTTCATCCCCATGGAATTTATTGCTAAGGTTAGTGCTATTCTCCGCCGCCGCTCTCCCAATAACCACGTTGTTTCCTTGTTCCTGAATGGCAAGCTGTCTATAAATTACGACACTCGCCAGGTACGCATCTCGGGAAAGCCAGTGAAGCTAACCCCTATTCAATATAAACTCTTTTGTCATTTAATCAAGAACCAGGGAAGGGTATGCAGCAACGCCGAGCTACTCCAGCATGTCTGGGGGCCAAACTATAGTGATGAGAGAGAACTCCTGAAGCTGAGTGTTTATCGTTTGAGGTCTAAAATCGAGGAAAACCCCTCGGCCCCAGAAATCATTTTCAATGAAAGAGGCATAGGCTACGTTATTAGAGCCTCCGGTTCGAGTGGGTAGAGACACTCCCCCTTGTCATTGTGAAGCTCCTCCCCCTGAGTCCTAAACAAATCCAAATGTCAAAATCCCAATGACAACCGAAATCTAAATACTGAAATGCCAAAACTACTTCGTTTTGTCATTTAGATTTTGAGCTTGCTTTGATATTTGTGCCTTGTCATTTGTCATTGCTTAGCATTCAGGATTTGGTGTCCGAGATTGCTTCACTTCGTTCGCAATGACGTATGGAGTGTCATGCAACCAAAAAGAAACCTTTTGTAACCAAGAAGAAACCCCTGGTAACCGAGTAGCTACTGACTTCTCTGACGTTCCCCATTACACTGGACTTAAGCACTGGTAGATAAGTGTTGGCATTTAAGGCCGGGTTGACCGTGGAGAAGATTTTGCTTGTGTGTCCAGACTTAGCGATGATAGATAACTTAACCTTTGTATTACAGCATTCCGGTTTTCAAATTGTAAACGCTGCCGAGAGCAAGCAAGCTTTGGCGGAGATGGGTAGAAGCTCTCCTGACCTCATAGTTTTGCGTGAGAACAGCTGCAGACTGAATGGAGACGAGCTTTGTATCCGCATTCGGGAGCTATCTGATGTTCCCATCATCGTTCTCGGGCAGGAGCAGGAAGAGGCGGCGGGAATCGAGTTTCTGGAAATGGGCGCTGATGCCTATTTAACCTCTCCCTTAAGCTTAAGGGAACTGCTGGCCAGGGTTCGCTCCTTGCTGCGCCGCACCCGGCCCCTCGCGGAACATGAAAGAGGATAGTTAAGTTTGAAAATGCAAAATAGTCTGTGTTCAAGAACTTTTTTGATAATAGCGACTGCCGATGTCCTGGACCCGTTCCCAGGTGGGTCGATCAGGGCGACCGGGCTTCCTTACCAAGTCTCCTCTCCCTCGGCGGGAGTTCTCTCTGCGCTTGATGGAGATGGACAGGGTGAGGGTGGGTGCGGTAAGGCACACCTTAAATTAAAGATAAGGTGAGATGATTGATGAGAAACTTTGAAAGAGGAGGAACGTAAAGAATGAAAAAAATAGGACTTTTGTGTTTAGCACTTGTCCTGGCACTGGGCGCCCTAGGCGTGGGCGCTGCCCTGTGGTTTGGCTGGTTGTACATCGATGGTACGGTAGAGACCGGTAGCGTCGGTGCGCAATGGAGCCTTGGGTCGTTTTATGATGACGAGATGAAGCCCGAGGTTAGCTCTGTGGAGGCTTACATAGCAGGTGACACACTCCATGTGGATATCTTAAATGCCTATCCGTGCGTTACCTACACTGTCGAGTGGGACATTGAATGTACGGGGACCGTGCCCATTCACTTCTTGATGGATCCGATCAGTACAAATCTGCCACCAGGGACCGAATTCATATTCGAAGCGGGTGGCGTCCCCATTGAACAGGTACAGCTCCATCCAGGTGACATGATACTCGGGATGCTCACCGTGCACCTGGCCAATGATGCCGAACAGAACGCCAGCTACTGGTTCGAAATCGCGATTGAGTACTTCCAGTACAACGAAATGCCGTAATAGCCAGGACTGTGCGGAGGCTTTAGCCCCCGCACATCCCCCGGTTACTCTAGTGAAAGGAGACGATAAGGGGGAAAGATGAAATGAAGAAGATTGGTTTACTTTGTTTAGCCCTGGTCCTGGCGTTGGGCGCGATGGGCGTCGGCTACTCCCTGTGGTCGGATTCACTATACGTGGACGGCTCGATTGAAACCGGGTCTCTTTGCTGGGAGTGGACTGGCACTTACACGAATGACCCCGGACCGCCAAATAGCGTCATTGACTGGACCTGCCGTCCCGGGTTTGAAGGTCCGCCCCTTTACTTCTGGCCGACAGGCAAAGACGTAGGCTACACGGATGCTGTGGTAATCGACTCTCACACGATAGAGCTTACAATGGTTAACGTTTATCCCTGCTACTTCGTAGCGGTAAGCGTCTATGCTCGCAACTGCGGGACGATACCACTGCACTTCGAGCGGGTCATTATACGGAGTGACTACGGTGAGCACATCATAGACTGGATTCAGGCAGACAGATACCCCGCCATGGAGCTTGACCTGGATGGGGATGGTGCCCCGGACATCGAGTTCTCGTGGGGCAACCACATCGGCGATCAGCTCCACCCGGGGGATGACAGTGGCGAGATAAGCTTCTGGATTCATGTCATGCAGCCCGCTCCGCAGGGTGCGGTACTGACCTTCCAGATTATTCTGGAGGCTGTACAGTACAACGAGTCCATACACCCGATACCAGCGCCATAACAGGGCGGGTGATGGTAGTAAAACGAGAAGGGGGTGGACAATCCCCACCCCCTCTCCTTGGCAGGGGAAGAGGCAAAGGTCTACAATAGTCTTTGCCCCATCCCCTGGGAAGGAGAAACAAGCAGTAGGAATGCTTTTTCTTTATAGATAAGAGGTGAGACTGCGATTAAAATGAGAAGTAAAAGAAATAGATTTTCCCGGCTGGGAGTGCTGTCCATAGCACTGCTCCTCGCCCTATGCGTCACAGGTGTCGGCTATGCCGCCTGGATGGACGAGGTCAGCATCGAAGGAACGGCGAACTTGGGCTATGTTGAGGTGGTGCTGAGCTCAGGTGCGTGCTCAGACCCTCAGATTACTTGCTCTGTTAGTGCCCCTCATACCCTGGTCGTTACCCTTACCAATGCACAGGCAGGCACCCATACCTGCGGTTTCACCATAACGAATACAGGAACAATACCGGTAAAGATACAGAGCATTGTGACATCGGGCTTCTCGAACGGAGTGGAGGTGTCAGTACTAGGAGTGGTGAAAGGCATGCAGATAGAGCAGGCGGGCGTCTACCCCGACAGCATTGATGGAATGGTGCAGGTTATCGTGCTCGAGAGCTACATCGTGTCGTGCTCCTTTGAAGTTGCCTTTTCATTTGTCCAGTGGAATATGTATATTGAGTAAAAAAGAGGCTGGTAAAGAGGTAAGATTGTGACAAGATTAGCCAGGTTGAAGAGGCAGGTCAGGCCGGGCAGGTGGCTAATCATAACCCTGGTGGTGGTGGTGGCTTTAGGCAGCGTGGGCATCACCTACGCCAAAATGCAGGGTGGCCCGCAGAAGAAAGGCGTAGTGACTTGCTGCTGCGACCCCTTTACCTGGGTCGTCTCCAACGACGATGGCGCCGAGGATAGTATAAATCCCTACGGGATTATCGACCCCGGCGATGACGGCGGTGGTACCGGCTATGATAGATGGGGTGTCCAGAGCAGCGATGACCCCTCGGAACCGCAGACTATGGGCACTGAGTGCGACAGGTACGATAAGGACGTGGCACGGACCACCGCCTGGATGTCAGAAGACGAGCGGGAAATCACCGTGCTGGTGGAAAACGGGTATCCATCCTACTACCCGACCGTGTTCTTTGCGCTGGCATGTCCCGATTCGGCTCTGGGAACCATCACAGACATTGTTATTGATAACCCTTATCCAGACGCACTCACCGTTAGCACCAGCGGAATATATCCAGGGCAGCCGATACCCCAGGGTGAGGAGGTGACGGGGACGGTGCATGTCCATGTCAAGCAGGCAGCGGCGCAGAACGCAGTCTACACGTTCAAGGTCTCAATCGCCACCGAATGCCAGCCTGCTGCGGTGACATGCGGCACCGCCTATGCTTACCATGCTGATTATGCCACGTGCTTCCTTGACCTGGGCTTCAACAAGTGGGGCTGGACCAACGGCCCGCTGGGACCAGGTTTTTACGAATTCCAACTCTGGGCGGGTGCCGCCCACTGCGATGCCTCAAATGGAACGCTGGTCGGCTGGCTAAGTGTGGACTACGACGGCTCAACCGCGGTAGTTACCTACCAGATGTACGAAGGCAATTGGATGACAGCGACGCACCTGTATGTGGGCAACAACCGCCTGCCCAGAGACAAGAAAGGTAACGAGACGGTTTCACCCGGCCAGTACCCGTATGCACACGACCCCCTGAATAATGTAACAGCGGACAGTTACACGGTGACCGGGTTGTCCGGGAACATCTATGTAGTTGCCCACGCCGTCGTCTGCTGGTCCGAATGACTTCGCCGGCATTCAGCGGCGGAATCCACGCAATCCCATTGCCTCACACCCGGTATTGCTTCGGCACCCTTCGACATGCTCAGGGCGTGG
Source organism: Dehalococcoidia bacterium (assembly GCA_035530115.1). GTDB lineage: Bacteria > Chloroflexota > Dehalococcoidia > GIF9 > AB-539-J10 > RBG-13-51-36. The sequence continues at coordinate 7,471 of DATKVL010000093.1, forward strand.
CAATCCCCAGCCCCAACAGCCCCACCGAGATTGCTTCGTCGCTTCGCTTCTCGCAATGACAAATAAAGAAAGTGCCTTGCAATGACAGAGAGGAGAGGCCTGGCAATGACGGAGAAAGGTAGTTGGCAATAACAGAGGCGGAATTAAAGCGACTTGACAGGCCTTTGGTTTTTCCTTAAATTGGTTTTAGCATGGATATAAGCCTTAGAGATGACCCGAGATACAACCGGTGGCTTGTTTTTGGTCTGCTTGCCGCCATCTATTGCCTGATAAACCTGGTGCTGCCCCGTCTCCCCATCGACTCATTCGTCAGGACCTACGTCATTCAGCCGATACTCTGGGGTCTTTTAGCCTGGGCAATACTGGTCCTGCCCAGGTACAGGTCTGCCGGCGGATTGAGGCTCAAGAGTACCATCATCCGGCTGGCGCTGATGATTGGCTTTTTCCAGGTGCTGCTCTATGTCATTGGCGGACTCTTCTCCAGCTTCGGCAAAAGTCCCTATTCCTTCGCCCCGACGGGCATCCTAACCAACCTGGTATTTATCGGCTCAATGCTGGTGGGCATGGAGCTCAGCCGGGCCTGGCTCATCAACCGCCTGGGCAAGAAACACACCTTGCTGGCAGTTGCCTTCGTGGCCGTGCTCTATACCCTGCTATCTCTCCCGTTAGCCCGCATCACCGGTCTCAGGCCGGAGCTTGCATCCATCACTTATGTGAACTCGACCGTCCTGCCGACACTGGCTGAGAGCATGCTGGCGTCGTTCCTGGCTCTGCTGGGCGGGCCGTTAGCTGCCATCGCCTACCGTGGGATACTCCAGGCGTTCTGGTGGTTCTGCCCCATCCTCCCCGACCTGCCCTGGGCATTCAAAGGGCTTATCGGCGTGGTGGTGCCCATCGTCGGGCTGCTGGTGGCGAACACCCTTCGCACTTCCCGGCCCGGGCACAGGCAGGCGAGACGGGCGGGTGAGGGCTCTCTGGCCGGCTGGGTTGTTACCACGATTGTCGCCGTAGCCATAATCTGGTTCGCCGTCGGGTTATTCCCGGTGCACCCGACCACGGTGATCAGCGGCAGCATGAGGCCGACGCTGGACGTTGGCGATGTCATCATCGTAGCCAAGGTGCCGGCGGATACTATCGAGCCCGGTGACATCATCCAGTTCCGGGAAGCGGAAGGGATCACCACAGTGCACCGGGTGGTCGAGTTTCAGGAAATAGAAGGCAATATGGTTTTTATAACACAGGGGGACGCCAACAGGGCACCGGATCCCGACCCTGTTCTCGCCGCGAACGTGGTAGGCAAAGTGATTTTTAACATCCCCAAGGTAGGCTGGGCAGCCATAGCGGTCAAGGAATTCTTTACGGGACAGGCATGAAAGAGCAGAAGATAAATACTATGAGAAGAGGATTGCCAAACGGTCTCAAGAATCTGGATTGACACCTTGGTTTATACTCTCTAAAATGGAGGCTTAAAGCTGATGAAAATCTGGAAGGCGTTTGCCAGGTCAAGAAGGGTAAGAATAACTTGCTTCGCCCTGGCTGGTGCTCTGCTGGTGGCTTCAGGGGTTGGGCTCGGCTATTCAGTGGCGGCGCCGACCGGGGAAGTGCCAACGGCGAAATATGACCATAGGGGACATTTCGACTACACGGTTTACCTCAAGCCCAGTATCCTTTACGGTGATGTCATACTGACCGACGAAGAAGAGGAGGAAGAGGTGCCGATGGTTTTCTTCCGGGACATCATGACAGAGGTTAGCTTGGCCTTCAGTTACAATTTTGATTGCAGCCAGTCGCTGTCCAGTGTTACCAATAAGGTGGTGGTGTCGATAATTGCCCAGAACCCTGACGTGTGGCAGAAGGAAATGACGCAGTTGGAAGAGCTCCATGCAGGAACAGAGTTCAGCGTGGACTTTCCCTTGGATCTCAGTCACCTTGAAAGGACAGTCGATAATATTGAGGAGGATATAGGAATTGTCGGCCGCGAGAGACAATTCATCATCAGAACTGTGGTCACTACCACGGCCGAGACTACTCTGGGCCAGGTTATCGAGGACACATTCAGCTATGAGCTTCCAGCCGTACTCACGGCCAAGAAATTAGAATTGAAAGGCGACCTTGAGGGTAGCAAAGAGGGTTACAGAGAGGGAACAAGGTATGAGGCGACAGGGCGCTTTGATTATGAGGTATCTCTCAAGCCAAATAAGCTTTATGAAACAGATGTGCTCAGGTCGGAGGCGCTTCCTGTACCAGAACCTCCGACACCTGCGCAGACTCTGGGCCCGGGGCTGGTGTACTTTCCCGACATAATTGACAATATCGAGGCAAGTTTTTCTTATGAGTTTCTCTGCAATAGACCGGTAAGTAAGCAATCACAGGAGGTGGACGTCAGTGCCACAATAGAGAACCCGGGAAAGTGGAGCAAGAGCCTTGTCCTGATGCCCAAAACAACTAGGCAGGGCAGTTTTACCATACCCTTTTCCATGGACATAGAATATTTGACCGGAGTGATTGATGCCATTGGACAGGAGACAGGTGTTCCAGGCACTTCCTACAGTATAACGCTTAAAGCCAGTGTCCACACGGTTGCCCAGACCGATGTGGTCACGATAAACGAGGCCTTTACCCAGACCTTAGGAGCTACGCTGGAGGAAAATACACTCACCTTTGACGAAGAGCTATCCGGGTCCCAATCCGGTACCATTGACGGGGCTGCGACGCCCGGAGCTTCCGAGGAAGGTCGCTCGAGGGCACCCTGGATTATTTGTCTGGTGGTAGCCTTGCTGGTCCTGGGCTATTTTGGCTGGAGCCAAACCCGCCTTAGATTGGTGCCGGTTAGTGCTGGTGAAGCCGAGGCTGCCCGGGCTAGAAAGAAATATAGGCAGATGATGGTGGATGTTGAAGAGTTGCCCGGGGTAAAACCAACTGAGACAGTTATACCGCTGAATACACTGGACGATTTGGTGAGAATTGCCGATGACCTGGTTAAGCCCGTACTCCATCAAGCGGAGACGGGGAAGCATACTTATTGCATTATTGATAGCGGCGTAAGATACCTATACGTCATTGAGACCTGAAAATAGTGCTAGTCATGGTGAGTGGAAGCGGCGGAGAACCAGAGCCGAAAAGGCTGAATAATTCTAGAGATGCAGAGGTGACCAGCTTGCGAAAGGCGGGCTTCATCTATGCTGAAATCAGTCGCAAGATGGGTTTAAGCCGGGAGAGGATAAGGCATATAGTGGCGGCTCAGAGTAAAGCAAGGAAAAACTCAGCCCGTGATAACCCCAATGCCCTGCTGACCACTAGTGAAGCAACCAAGCTTCTCAATATTCGTGCCCATACAATCAGACACTTGAGTAATAAAGGGATGTTGCAAACATACCCGATTGTCGGCTTGACAACGAAGGCTTCTACCTTTGAGTAGAGATAAGTCCCACTACTCCGCCTGGAGCTTAGCTTCTCTAGCCAGTGTAACTAAATCGCATGTTCTCAGCAACTTGCTGAACTCAGAAATATAGATAGCTTTCAGGCTTTTTCCGTTGCCCGCTGGCACTTTCCCTGGCCGGCTTAAACCGGGTAATGTACTAATCTGACCAATAAAAGGTACTAGTATATATGAATTTTTTTCAAGTCGGGCATATAAGTGCAGTTTGAACAACGGCTATATCGGGCCGGGACACTGCTCAGAATAGTCTGAGCAGGCAAAGTATAGAAAAGGCGAGGAGGGAAACCTCCTCGCCTTTGATGTTTTCATCTGTCCGTTTCAAAGACCTAGTGCATAACTGGTTGAAGTAAACCCCTTGCTCATATCCCAGACAAATCCACTGCATGTCAGGCTATTTACGGTTGTCAGATAGTTGCCAATAGGCGCCTTGCCCAGCTTAAATTTGACCAGGCCAGGAGTGTTGGTGGTGCCGCTGAAGTTCCATACCTCTCCATTGCTACACTCCAGACTCATCTCAACCTTCACTGCGGAGAGAACACCACTGGCAGTCGCTACCTCGATCTCTATGAACAGGTTTTTGCCACACGTGATAAAGCGAATACTATCTACCCACATAGTATTGTTCGGAGCTGGTTTCGGGTTCAGGTAGAAATTCATCACCGAAGTTCCACCCGATACTAACGTTGCAGTTAACGTGACACTTACGTAGCCTTCTTTGCTGGTGGTCACCTGATAAGTGCCCGGCGGCACATTGGCAACAGTATATATGCCTGACGCATCCGTAATGGTCGTCCTGGTGCCGTCGCTCACTGTCGCCCCAACTATGGGCGACCCGTCTTTAACATCGGTCACTGACCCGGTGATGCTGCCGGGAACGATAACTTCGTTCAGGGAGAAATTGGCTATGGCAGTACCTCCTGAGAGGACAGTCACTGTCAGGGACGAGCTGTGATAGCCTGCTTTGCTCGCGGTCACCTGATAAGTGCCCGGCGGCACATTGGCGATAGTATATTCGCCTGTTGCATCCGTGGTAGTCATTCTGGTCCCGTCGGTCACCACCGCACCGGCTACAGGTGAACCATCTTCAGCGTCGGTTACTGAGCCGGTGATGGTGCCGGGAACGATAATCCGAACCAGCGACAAATCGGATACAGCCGTGTTTCCTTCTAGGACAGTCACCGTCAATGACGAGCTTTCATAGCCCGATTTGCTCGCGGTCACCTGATAAGTGCCCGGTGGCATATTAGCGATATTATATTCGCCTGTTGCATCCGTAGTGGTCGTCCTGGTGCCGTCGCTTACTGTTGCACCGGCTACGGGTGAGCCGTCCTCCGTGTCAGTTACTGTGCCGGTGATGGAGCCAAGGACGATGATCTGGCTCAATGAGAAATCAACCACGGCGGTGGTTTCCTCCAGGACAGTCACTGTCAGGGACAAGCTTTCATAGCCCTCCTTGCCTGCCACTACTTGGTAGGTCCCCGGCGGGACATCACTAATAGTGTATTGCCCGGCGGCGTCAGTTAGCACCGTCCTGGTCCCGTCGGTCACCACCGCACCGGCTACAGGTGACCCATCTTCAGCATCGGTTACTGAGCCGGTGATGGTGCCGGGAACAACAATTTCACTCAAAAGGAAATCAGCTACGGCAGTGGTTTCCGAGAAAACATTTACTGTCAAGGACGAGCTTTCATACCCTTCCTTGCCAGCCACTACCTCGTAACTCCCCGATGGGACATCGTTAATAGCATATTGCCCGGTGACATCGGTCAGCACTGTCCTGGTGCCATCGCTAACCCGGGCTCCGGATATAGCCGAACCATCTTCAGCATCAGTTACCTGGCCGGATATTCTCCCCGGGAGCACAGGCGCGACATCGCCCACAGCTCGCGCGGCATTGATCCTGCCAGAACCGATGCCCGATATTCCGATATCATCGCAAGTAGACTCAATCCTGGAGCGCACCTCGTCGTTAAGGTACCCATTGCCGTTGACATCAGTGACGGTGGTAAAGACCAGTGCCGCCAGGCCAGCCACATGG
>DATKVL010000094.1:0-1014 GCA_035530115.1 Dehalococcoidia bacterium
TAAAATTAGTAACAAATGCGTAATCGGTTTCTGTGTACCACGCCTCAGAACTTGTTTGACCGTCTGATTTGAATAAAATATAGGGGATTGGATCACCACTGCCTAAGATATATTCGCGTCCAACAGTGACATTAAGCCAAAAGTCACCGAGCCACGTATCCACTATGCCTATATCATCCCATGTGGAGGTGTCATCATTATAGAGATAACCTGTTTGATTAGTACCAATCTCAAAAAGTATATGCAAGTCGAACGCGTCAACAAGCGCTTGTGGATATGGCGAGATAAAGTCTAATGTGAACTCGTACGGGTCAGAATGGTCCCCGAAACAATCACCATCTAACACCCAAGAATCTCTATAATCTCCGTAAGAGTCACCAAAATCCCCCGTTCCATTAGACGCAAGGATAATAGTATCGTTAATTAAAGCGTCAGGATAGAATAACGTATTATCTGGTAATGTTTCACCGAATGAGGTTATACTATCGGGGGATTCGTCACCATACGCTGAAAGTGAAAATTCTTTGCTTGAGTTTTGCTGTGTGGGACTAGGTAAACTGTAAGAAGTCATAGCAAAAAGTGACGGTCCTATATAAAGCATGAGTAAAAATGCCAGTAAAATAGTTCTCTTGGTCTTCATTGAATCACATCCATAGAAATATCGGGTTGTACGAATCGAGCCATAAATGCAGTAATGATTGTGCTATACAATGCAAAAACATACGCTGTGTGTAAGTTCCGACCTTCACATGATACCTGCCATAAGATATTGGGGAACCAATACCCAACCTCAACGCCACATATCCAGAGAGGCGCATGGTCGATAGCATCAACACCAATACTAAAGAAGAGCACAATAAGTGCATATCCCAGTATGACATGTTTCACTCGATCACCTCTGGATAATAAATCTCATAGGTTATCGTGGTAATGTAAATTTCCCCTGCTATCGTTGTGAAATTCAGAATATCGACAAACGAATAATACCAAAGTCCGCCTCCAAGGTCCCCACCT
>DATKVL010000095.1:0-2117 GCA_035530115.1 Dehalococcoidia bacterium
GCAAGCTTACAAGAAGAAATCAAAAAAGCGCAGGAGGAACAGCCAGGTTCTAGTAAACCTATATTGGCAACGTTAGAGGGACTATCACAATATTATTTAGACTATATAGCTAAACAGAAGGAAAAGGATGAGAATGAAAAAAGTTAAGTAAATTTCAAGGAGTATTCATGAAATGCGTAAAACAGACTCAAAAACTAACTGCCAGCGGCTGGACTTGACCCAGCGTCTAAGGGCTTGTTAGTCCCTTGTGTTAGGCAAATGTTGGCTTGGTATAGTTCTTCTGTTTGAGGTTACTTAGGGGTATAATTGAATTGTTGGAAAGCCAATGAAAAGAATCCCTCTTATTTAAGGAAGCGGAGTATGAAGATAATACTTAGTTCGAAGAGACACCATTACCTGTCCATAGTTAGCATCTTTTTGATTGCGGTAGCCTTAATCGCCGGGATGGTGGGCTGTACAGGTCAGTACAGGATTCAAATCTCCAGCGGCACAGGTGGCACAGTAACCACCCCCGGCGAGGGGCTTTTTAGCTATGCCGAGGGAACAGTGGTCAACCTGGTGGCCAAGCCTGATGCGGGTTACCAATTTGCTAATTGGACTGGCAATGTGGACACCATGGCTGATGCCTATGCCGCCTCGACCACTATCACCATGAACAACAATTATTACATCATCGCTAGATTTGATTGCTCAAATTGCGGTGGATAAATAGAGAGAGACTCAAGCCTCCGATAAAGCCTCAACCTATCCTCAAACTTCACCAAAATAAGCAGATTTCCATACCATGTCTAGTTAGATATTATCGTTGTTATCCCGTCGTTGTTTTTATTGCTATGGGTGGTCTGTCCTATCTTCGATGTGTTGCTTCTATTCTCAGCTTGTTCTCTTGCGATGTCTTCTGTTTGAGGTTACTTAGGGGTATAATTGAATTATTGGAAAGCCAATGAAAAGAATCCTTCTTATTTAAGGAAGCGTAGTATGAAGATAATACTTAGTTCGAAGAGACACCATTACCTGGCCGGAGTTGGTATCTTTTTAATTACGGTAGCTTTAATTGCCGCGATGGTGGGCTGTGATTTTAGTCCTCCTGGTGGTGTTCGGTATAGCCTTACCATTTCCAGCACAGAAGGAGGCTCGGTAACTGAGCCCGGTGAGGGAGTGTTTCCCTTATATAGCGAAGGAAGGGTGGTCGACCTGGTGGCGACTCCAGATTCTGGCTACCACTTTGTCAACTGGACGGGCAATGTGGGCACCATTGCCGATGTCGAGGATGCCACCACCACCATAACCATGCTTGGCTCCTGCGTAATCACCGCTAACTTTGCGCCCTAGAAAAATAGAGGGAAGACTCAAGCATCCGATAAAGCCTCAAGCTATCCCCAACCTTCACTGACCTAGTAATATCCTGCCTAATGTATCAGTCTATCCATTGGTGAGGTATAATTTAAGAAACAGATACTTTGGAGGGTGCATGAAACCGTTAGTAGTTTATTATTCTTTGACAGACAAAACGAAGCTGGTATCTCAAGTAATCGCCGAAGCACTGAATGCAACGCTAGTGGAGATTGAGGAGAAGAGGCCCATACCCATACCCTTCGTCTATTTGAGTGGCGGCTTCGCAGCTTTAACAAACAGGGGGAGTAAGATAAATCCCGTAGGTGTCGATTTAAGGCAATATGAAACGATATTTATTGGCTCTCCAACCTGGGGTTCAAGACCAGCACCGGCTATTAACTCATTTATATACCAGACAAATTTTGAAGGCCGGAGCGTTATTCCATTCTTTACCATGGGTGGCGACACTTCGGAGAAAGCCCTGGCGAACATAACGGCTAAAATAGAGAGAAGCCAGGGCAAGATAGTAGGCTCTTTTGCAATAACATCGTACCGAGTGTCCGACGAGGAAATCATAGCCAGGGCTAAAGAGGCTATAAAAAAGTATTTAGGCTAGGCCCGATTCATTCAACGATGCCACCTCCTTCCGACTCCGATTCCAGCTATCAAGAAGAAAAACAGTGGTGGCAGCGGCTGGATTTGACCCGGCTTATAATGTGTAAGCTATAATGGCTGGGAATATGCCGTGTCAAATTTCCCAGTTAAATAAATTATTAAGGAGT
>DATKVL010000096.1:0-1451 GCA_035530115.1 Dehalococcoidia bacterium
GCATGTCCGCGTGGGCTTTGAAGACAATATTTATGTCCGCAAAGGAGTATTGGCTAAGAGCAACGCCGAACTGGTAGAGAAGGTAGTCAGAATCGCCCGGGAGCTTGAACGGGAAATAGCTACGCCCGACGAAGCAAGAGAGATCCTCGGCCTAAAAGGGAAGGGCAAGGTCAACTTCTAGAGGAACTGGACGTAATACCCCACAAAAAAGTCTCTTCGATTCTATTTTGTTTTTTGAGCCTAGCAACCTTCTGTGGGCGACTCGTAGGTGGCCACTTCACGGCTTTTGCAATCTGCAAGCTCGGACACGTTTGAAGGGGATTGTGTCAGATCAGCGACGACTGTAAATTCGTAATCAGAAAAATGCCTCTGAAGTGCTTCTCTTAGCGAACTCCTTACTACTATAAGCGCATTGACTGCTGACGCTAGAGCTAATTCGACTGCAGGCATAAGCCCGTTGCCACGCAGTTCCAATGGGCCGACCTCGTCGATGACCACCAGGCCGCATCTGCTCTCGACCGCCCGTTTAATAGCACCGCAGGCAAATAATATCCCATCCCTGCTAATGGTATAGTCACCCACCATTTCACCTCCCTTGAAACATCCATAGCATGATAGCCGGGCAAATGGGATCTCTTGGCCGGTAAGGAGGTCAAGTGCATTAGAGCCAACTCGTTGTCTTTGCTTCTCAATCGCCGGAGAGAGAATTCCGCCAACGGTGGAACCAGATTTCCGCCGCCAGTCAATGTATTCCCTACACCAACTGGTCTTGCCGGACCTGGGTTCACCTACAACGAGCAGTCTCACTAAAGACCTGATGCGAAGGCAACTGCTGCGCCAATCCAGCAGAAGGCCGTAATGGCTATAGTGCTAGCATAGAAGGCCTTGGGCTTCACAGTCATGAGTTGCCAGAAATTGGGTCTGAGCTTTGTACCCACCAGGTGTCCCAGGAGCAGCAGACAAGTACCTACAATGGCCAGACCTGTACCATTGGTAAACACTGAACTGACTCTCTCTGCAAGTCCCCAGGATGCCCAGTTACCCATACCTACCGCTGATGCTAGAACGCCGTAAAGGATGATGCTCAGGTATCCCGCTGCAACACCAGCGCCAATACGCGTCTTGATACTGCTTTCAAAACCTTTAAACAGCAGACTGACCACCAGGCTGAACGCCAGTCCTTCCAGAAGGATTGCCGAGGCAGGGTTGACCACGGATGGATCAAAGATAGGTTTAACATAAATCACGGCGCTCAGCGGCTTGAACAGGGCGGCGATCACTGCAATACAGAATGCGAGCTTGGGTTGCCGATACATTACGACAAACGCCGCCATGATTGATATGCCGATGCCACCTGTAATTGCCCCTTTGTAGGTGAAGTGGATAAGGTGTAAAGCCCCGCCCAAAGTAGCTTCCACAAGCCCCCAGATCGAACCAAAGACCAGAATCCC
>DATKVL010000097.1:0-6990 GCA_035530115.1 Dehalococcoidia bacterium
TAAAAGCGATAGCGCTGTTATTCCTTCCCAAAGCAATCCTTGTTCCTTGTTTTCCTTAGCCTGTTTTGTTTTCCAGCACTCCGCACCAAGATTGGCAATAATCGGCATCATGGTCATACTGTCTTTGGTGATAACTCCAATCTGTTTTACCCGCTCGATTAAAGAGAAACTATATTCCATACCGTAGCCCAACGCAGAAGATAAGGAGTCGATCACAATCCTATCTGAGGGAAAGAACTTACTAAGCTTGACATTCAACTCCTTAAGCAAATTGATATCCAGAGGACTTTGAGCAATAGCCGTATGCCCATGATCCAGAATTGCTCTACCTACCACTTCGTAGTTTTCCTTAAGCACCGGGCCTATAAGGAGGTTCATTCCATCGCATACTTCAGCCACCTTGGGAAGAACCTCAGCATCTTTCTTCTCGTCTCCGGAGCCGTAGACAATTAAAGGCACATCTATAGCCTCGGCCACTTCTTTTGCCAATGCCGCTGCTTTGTCAGCAGGAGCATTTTTGACCGCTGGGTCGGTACTCATAAGGAAAAGTGAAACAGCATCCACAGCAAAGTCTTGGCATTTCTTAGCCCAGCTAACCGGGTCGGAAATTACATCCTTGAAGGGCTCAATCGCATGCTTTGGCCAATCCTGAGGCTCCATATCAAGAACTTCCAGGGCAAACTTTGCCGGATTGGGATTTGATCCCTGGTCAAAAAAATGAAGGGGGAGCATATTCTCTCCCCCAATCTTCAAGCTCTTCTTTCCCTTCCCGATAGTTACCTCTCTAACTACTCCAGTATACGCTTCAACTGGTGCTTTATATTCCATTCTTTACCCTCCTTAACTTTCAAGCCAGGCATCAGAATAAAGGGTTTCTGCCATAAGGACCTTGGCTGTTTTAACGTACTCAACTTCCTTTTGAGATAGGGAGGAGAGGTCTATATCCTCCACGTCCATGGTCTTATAAATAAGCTCGGCAATTCCCGTCATCTCCCCCTTGATCAAACTCATAAGCTCTTTGTCCAGCGGGTCAGCGATGGCTGAATAGAGTCCGTTCTTACCCAGCATAACCGCGTAGGTGCGGTTAAGAAGCGGCCTAAGCTGGTCTGGTACACCATTGGATGTATTGGAAAGCCCTACTGTTGATTTAACTCCAGGCAAAACATCCTCAAGTATTTTGATAAATTCTAGATTTAGCAAAGTGAACCTTTGTCCCTCTCCAGCGGTGCTGATGGGGAGGAGTATGGGGTCAACCCAGATGTCCTCGTTAGGAATCCCCAATTCATTGGCATAGGCCACTGTGTCCATAATACTCTCTATCTTAGAATCAACATCCGGGGGCATCCCTTTATTCGTCATCACCGAAATCACAACATCACAGTTATATTTTTGGGCTAAGGGAAGCATTTGCTCCTTGGAGTCAGTCTTCCCCGAAGCAGAGTTAAGCAAAGGTCTCTTCTGGCAAGCTTTTAGACCTGCCTCCATAGCTACAGGATTCATAGTATCTATAGATAAAGGTAAATCGGTAACCTCCTGAACTGCGTTGACCAACCATTGCATGGTCTCTTCGGTGTCTTTTTTCATGGGGCCAACATTCAAGTCAATATAATCGGCTCCAGCTTCAGATTGGGCTTTAGCTAAATCCTGGATTACTTTGGTATCTTTCTCCCTTATCGCTGTGGAAACTGCCTGGGCTATGACATGTATGTTTTCTCCAATAATGACCATATCGAGTACCTCCGATTTATTGGTTCGGTGTCTTGGATAAACCATAGCAATATAGCAAGGAAACAGCTATTTGTCAAACTCCTTGTTGGCCCTTATTATAACAATTTTGGCAGCTGTATCCGCGCATGTTAAAAATTCCTTTTAGCAGGGAAAGCAACAAGGGGTGATTAACGCTAATGTCGCCGCTTTGCTATAATTTTTGTGAATACTGGGGGACAGATAGACAGCAAAATTCCGGCAATTGCCTCGGAGTAAGTTTTTACTTATAGCAAGTTTAAATGGCTAAAGATTATTATGGGATTTTAGGCGTACCAAGGAACGCCACGGATGGAGAGATCAAGAAGGCCTATCGAAAACTGGCTATGCAATATCATCCCGATCGCAATCCAGGGAAAGAGAAATGGGCTAATGAGAAATTCAAGGAGATAAACGAGGCTTATGGAGTCCTTGGTGCCCCTCAAAAAAGAAAGCAATACGACCAATTTGGCACTGTAGGTAATATAGGCGACATCTTCGGCAGTTCTTTCACCAGAACCACTTTTCAGGAAATGATGAAGGACTTCGGCGGGGCTGGTCTGAGATTTGATTTCCTCGACGACATATTTGGCGATTTCTTGAAGGGCAGAGATTCTTCTTTCTCTTTTAGAAGCGGCAGGCCTGGTAGAGTGAAATTTGAAGCCTGGCCGGGGCAAGAAATCAATCTGGATGAAATACTTGGCCAGGCTCGAAGACCCCAGGAAGTTCATTATGAGCTTGCAATTAGCCGAGGAGAGGCTTTGCAGGGAGTGAAGAAGGTATTAAAGAGAAGGGGGAAAAGACTGGAGGTAAAGATTCCTGCCGGGGTAAGAATGGGCAACGTGGTGAGATTGAGGAATGCTCGCCAGATAAGCGATGGCTCGCCCGGCGACATATTGATTAAAGTTATAGTTAAATAAGCCCGCGGCTTGTACAGGGACAATGAAAAAGACAAGAGTAAGCTTCCCCTCCGGCGAGCTTTTCCTCGAAGGGATATTGGCTATACCCGAAGGTGCCGGACCCTTTCGGGCAATAATAGTTTGCCATCCTCATCCCCTCTACGGCGGCAGTATGGATAACAATGTGGTCTGTAGCCTCTCTGAGACACTTACACAAGCAGCGCTTGCTTCATTCAAGTTTAACTTCCGCGGAGTAGGTGGGAGCCAGGGGGAGTTTGGTCAGGGAATAGGTGAGCGCGAAGATGTGGAAGCAGCCATTTCCTTTATAAGCACGGTAAAGGAAGTTGATTCTAAGAGAATCGGGCTTGCCGGCTATTCGGCTGGTGCTGGCTTCGCTCTTCCCATTGGCTTTAATGATGATCGAATTAGGGCTCTGGCTGCAGTCTCGCCTCCACTCCCTTTGTTCGATTTTGACTTCCTTAAAAGATGCCCTAAGCCAAAACTTCTTATCTCAGGAAGCAGGGATGATCTTATACCCACTGACCAGTTCCTTGAATTTTGCCAGAATCTTCCTGAGCCCAAAGAGTACGAAAGTATTGAAGGCGCGGACCACTTTTGGTGGGGATATGAATCCAGCCTGGCTGCTAAGGTGACTGCCTTCTTTGCCAGAGTATTATAGGTTCAGCCTGACTTTACATAACATTCCTTCTCTTAAAGAAAGAGGCTTGCCTGCCCAATTGCAAAGCAGGTTTTACATACTACATCTAGTAATGATAGTATTTGGGATTATATTGGTTCATTTGAAGAGTTTTTCACCAAAGGACTCTTCTCCATAACTATTAAAGATAGAAACCTTCATGCCATGCGTTGGAATTTAGATTGGAAGCCGCGTCGAGTGTTCTACGGGTGGTGGATTGTTGTCGCATGTTTCTTTATTTCGCTATACGTGGGTGGAGTTGTCTTCTATGGGTTCACTACTCTCATTGAACCGCTAGCGGACGACTTTGGTTGGAGCTACACGCAGATTTCATTTGCCGCCTCGCTACGCGGCATGGAGATGGGCATTCTTGCCCCGTTGGTCGGGATGCTTGTTGACCGCTGGGGGCCAAGAAGACTGCTATTCGGCGGACTGATCATCACCAGTTTGGGTTTGATGCTCCTGAGTCGCACTACCTCCCTGGGCATGTTCTACGGAGCCTTCGTGTTAATGGCTATAGGCATGAGTACTTGTAGCAGCACGGTGTTGATGACAGCAGTTGCCAACTGGTTCCGGAGGAAAATAGGCATAGCCACCGGGATTATGATTTGTGGCTATGGATTTAGCGGCTTGCTAATTCCAGTTATAGTCAATCTTATTGATACGTATGAATGGCGAATGACGCTGGCCCTCCTTACCATAGGTCTGCTGGCTATATGCCTGCCGCTGTCTCTTTTAGTACGGCATAAGCCCGAACAGTATGGCTATCAACCTGACGGTGAAGCAGAAAACACCGTGATATTAAACAACAGTTTAGCGAAAGCAAAAGTTGACGAAGTGAACGTCGGAACGAAGCAGGCCGTAAAGAGCCGCACCTTCTGGCACATAGCGCTGGCACTAATGTGTCAGTTCATAATACTAAGTGCCGTGATTACGCATGTAATGCCTTATCTCAGCAGCATTGGCTTCACCAGGGCGATATCTGGCTTGATGGCTGCTGGTATCCCGTTGGCAAGTATTGGCGGCCGCCTCGGTTTAGGCTGGCTTGGAGATAAAGTTGATAAGAGGCGGGTAGCGGCTGGCGCCTTTGCCCTGATGTGTGGGGGGCTACTCTGTTTTGGATTTATTTCCGCAGGAGATACCTGGCTGCTTGTTACCTTCCTCATTCTTTTCGGTATCGGTTACGGCGGCAACAATACTCTGAGAGCTTCTTTGATAAGGGAATTTTTTGGTAGAAAGAATTTCGGAGCCATCCACGGCCTCATGATAGGCGTGATGGCGCTGGGAAGCATAGCTGGTCCACCCCTGGCCGGGTACGTATTTGATAACTGGGGTAGTTACCAGCCGATATGGTTTGTGTTTGCTGGCCTTGCTATTGCCGCTCTACTGGCGGTGATAACCACTCCCCCGGTTAGCAGCACAGTCCAACCGGTTGATGAGACATGACCTTAAGAAACAAACTCCAGTATTTCTCTTAACGCTTTCTCCTGCATTCCCAAATATTCATCATACCCCTCTAAATTAAGCTTCCCGGCCAGTATAATCTTACCGATAGGCCTGTCTATAACGCTGGCTAAAATGTAGTTACTCGTAGAGTCCATTAACCTCAGTGCCCATAGTTCCCTCTCTGTAGGCGGCTCCATTATCTTCAGTTCTTCCGCCACTTTCAAATCCCAGGGGAAACTCTTCCTGACTTCTTCAACGTCTTCCTCATCCTGCCAGGGGAATACCTCGGCTAAATACAGTTCATGGGTCTCGGGGTCGAATCTGAAGACTCCTCTGTTAGTGGCCACAGCGGAAGGCCCTCCTCCCACCAGGTTCGCCTTCTTCCGGGCATCACGACTGCCATCGAGGAAACCTGACTCAGTCATATAGTCAACTTTCTTCACCCATTGCCGGGGATTAAACTCCACAGTGTAAACTACTCTCCCCGCAGACGATGTTATATCGCCTCCACCACCACTGCCATTCATTTTCAATTGTTTTCCAGTTATATAGCTAACATTCACATTTCCATACTTATCCATCTGGGCAAATCCCAGATAAGCTACATCAATGAAGCCTGATTGCTGGTCTATGAACACCTCAGGAAGACTCTGATGGCACATAGCCATTGTGCCTGCCGCGTTATCGGCCGGACTGATTAAGACAGCAACGCTGGGGAACCCAATATAGCCTGCCTCAGCCACCAGTATGACATTTGGCGTATGAACCAGTTTCGCTATGGCACCGGCCAGGTCGGAAATGCCGATGCCCACAAACACGACTTCTCTATCTATTATTTCCCTGGACCCGGCGCAACATACAAGCTCGGGAGGTGTATATTTCTTCTTCAATTCTTCAAGTTGCTCTGGCGCATATTTCTCCCTGGTGGTATACAAATGTCCCATTTTCATACTCCTTCTATAGTTTTTATCAAGGTCCCTCAGACGGGTATCCTGTTTATCTCGTGCTCTGATTTAGCCAGCCTATCCAGTTTTTCCCAGCCTAACTTATCGCAATACTCAAAGTGGTTTTTGCAGCCATAGACCCATTCATCAAGCCATTTCAATGCTCCCTCACGACTCTGCCTCTGTAACAAGAGAGCTATGAAGTTTATGCTATCCACGGTGTAGCATCCAAAACAACCTGTGGGATGGCAACTAAAGGGCAGGTGGACAACGGCATCTGTACAATAGGCTGGTATTACCGTCAGCCCCGGGTTCTCATATATTTTTTCGGTGGGGACAAGTTCCTCGGTAAGCAGGACTACATACTTGGCAGCCCTGGCTTTCCAGTAATCCGTTCCTTTAAAACCCCATATCTGCCCATTTCCCCTCCGGTCTGCCCGCTGAACTGATATGAAGGCAACATCTGGTTTGTAAGCCGGGATAAGGATGAGTGGCTTGTTCTCATAGGGGTCATTTATCTCCTTGATGTCCTTATTGTATTTAGGGATATCGGAGCCAATTGAGGAGCGGCAGGGCATGAAGGGGATATTAAATGCCCCGGCTACGAATCTCAATGCAACTTGAAAATTCGTCCAGTCCACTATCTCCAGTGGAGGCATATCAGATTTAACCTTATTCTTGGGCGTAGCCAGAACTCCGCCCGCTTCAACCGGCCGTGGTAAACCTTCCTTGAGACCGCGCTCCAGAGCGGGCGTGCCAGAAATACCACCTACCTGGCGTGTTATAGCATAGGCTGTGTCTATCCTGTCCAGCATTCCCAGCTCTACCAGCAAATCTATACCTTCAAAAGTTCCACTCTCATCTATAATAGATAAGTTTTTCTTTCCCTGACGTGCTATCTCTCTCATGACGGATTCAGGCTGCCGCCACATAACAAAACCTCCCATGCAGAATGAATCACCATCATGTAGAAATGTTTCCACCGCCTCCTTCTCCGTCATCACCTTGTTCAATCTCTTTTTATAATCTGTGTCCTTGGCCCTCTCCTCATAATTTATTGTCCTCAGCCCTTTTACTGCCATTTTCATTCTGCCTCCTGTTTTTTAGTAACTTCCCAAAAACCTGACATTCTTGATGGCCTTAAACCGGGATTTTCCATTTCAAGTCGTGATGAGAAGATATTTATCCTTCATCTGTTCCGCCGCCTAGAATATATCATCCTTTGAGCCTGGGTATCTAGCCCCTGAATTAGCTCAGTCAC
>DATKVL010000098.1:0-1689 GCA_035530115.1 Dehalococcoidia bacterium
GGCACAGTGATTGGCTATATGTGCTATGGTAGTTTTTTTGAGAAAGCTCTATTGTGGCTTGCTGTTCACGATAGGAGAGTTAAAAGAATATGGCACGATGGCATCCTGTGGAATGTCAACATTATCGGCGATCCGCATAGGTACTTACACCGTTATCGCACCTTGATTCATCTATGGGACGAAGAGGATGTGAAGTTAGTTGAGGACATCACGGGCCTTATAAAGGAAATTAATTTGGAGAATATGCGGGAGTGTGCAAAATGAAACTATTAAAAGAGTTTTTGAAAATGGGCATAATGACTGATGTCCTTTTAAATGGCTGTGGAAAGAATAGTACTGAAGCACTGTATGATAGTGCTATAAATGATGTGGTGAAGCGCGCAAAAGACATAAGGAAACTGTCTACTGACTGTTATATGCGCCCCATTGCCAGGCAGATAGTCTTAATAATGGGAGTATTAAAAGAAAGTTTCCGGCCAAAAAGAATTAATCTGTACCCGGGCCCGGATACTAATTGCGCACGCTGTGATAAGTACGAAACGTGTGAAGTAATAACCTGCGATACTAAAGACGGGCTTACCGATTCGCTCCGCAATGAAATTGCAAAGAAGTGCGGTGAATGGGAACCGCTGGCCCCTGGGGAGGTTACAAAATGACACAAGTACAGTTATGGATTGAAGCACAGCATGAGATTGGAATGAGGTATGGGGCGATAGCAAGCAACCTGGGAGTGTCAAGGCAGACGCTTGATAAAATAAGAAAGACTGGTAGCCTGCTATCGCCGACATACATCGAAATGATAAAAAAATTCATGGAGGTAACCAGCATCAGCCGTGGTGAATTGGCTGAATAAAAATGCAAATTCATGAGGTTACACTGATACAATCGATAGGAGATAAGATGAAAATAAAAGATTCAAAAGGCAAGTTAGCAAAGAAAGAGAAGGAGTTGGTCTTTTTGTTGGAATATTTGAATGGTTACGAAGAGGAATCAATTAGTAATCCCGGGAAGAAAATTTTCCGTTCCATGAAAGGTTACCCTTTTGAAATTCTGAATGAATTTGAGGAAAAGGAATTTATTGAGCTTCATCCGGACGGCACAAGCATTATCTTCACGGAAGCTGGGAAAAAGAAGGGCGAAAAATTGAGAAAGAAGTACCTGTTAACTGATTGAATGATAAAATTAACAAAATATAAAACTGAACCGGCATTACCAGGGACGTTACTCAAGGCGAAATTTGGATATAACAATCAGATTTTGTCTATAATCTATTTTTATAATGCAAAAATCGGCGCATTAAAACAAATCTACCGTTCAAAAAATTGCAAAAATGCACCACACCATAAAATAGAAAAAGTATATCAAGAGGAGGAGTTGGCAGATAAGATGCCATGAACAAGAAGTAAATTGACATAATAAGATTAAAATACTATCATATTGCATGAACCTAACTGAAAAGGAGTAGCAGGCATATCGTAACGCTAAAAAATATGCATCGCTTAGGCTCTACATAGAGAATGGAATATATTCAGTAAAATCAGTCAAAAGACTGTTAAATTACCAGATACTCCCAGTAAAAGTATCGACGAAACTCATTTGCGATAATGAAGATCATTGTAGTCAATTTCATTATTTATCGGAAATGTTATTGAACGTTTATCCTGAGGTAATCGCGTGGGCTAATCGTGG
>DATKVL010000099.1:0-3134 GCA_035530115.1 Dehalococcoidia bacterium
TAGGGTATGATAAATTAGCCAAAATATGTGAAGACCTTGCCAAAGAGTTTGATGTCAAAGTTTTCGAGCCCACTGAGACATTGAAGAAGGGGAATATCTGATAAGAAGCATAAGGGCCTGCTTAAGTGACTTGAATCAAACCAGGGGCTGCATCACAAGAATTGCTTCTCTTTTGGTGTGGCCCTGGTTCGGTTGTGGTGTCAACCTTCTTCATAGTCTGGCTTTACCTCCTTCTAAAGTTGAGCTTGTTTAATAATCCTCTCTGCGATTCTGAGGTCGCCCTGGGCAGCCGAAGAATATAGAAACCCTTCCCTTCGGTTCACTCAGGGTCAGGGTGACAATTAAACGGTCTAAAGGTTTAACCAGGACAAATCATAAATTCCGGTTAGATTTTAGATGATTTAAACCACCACTCATAATTTGCCGACTTTCTTACCGAATTCGAATGAAATTCTGGGAAGAACCCCGAAAAAATTGACAGTGTGGGGATGATATACTATAAGCAGTTTGGGCAGTGTTTGTCACTTTACTGTGAGTGGACTGAAGGATTATATACAGTCTGTTCAGTGACAAAAGAGAGGTTAATAAAAGGCAAGATTTTAGGGGTTTATCGTAAGAGAGTAAAAGCAATGACCGATTTAACGGATGGGAAGGGATGAAGAAAGAGAAAAAGCTTCTATTATTCTTAGCACTGGTTCTTATTGGTGCGCTGCTTTTTAGCTCTGTCCCTGCTTCGGCCGGTGAAAATCCTGGTCGTGGAAAGTCACTGGCGGAAGCCAGAAAGGCCCTGGAACAAGAACTTTTGCCTCTGGCTGGAGCTGGCTTTGTTGGCATCGCTCATTCGGAAGACGAGGGCGAAGTCATCGTCTTCGTCGAGGATGAACAGACGAAGCAAAGAGTGCCGCGCTCCTTTGAAGGCTACACGGTGCGGACGGAAGTTACCGGTAGAGTCAAAACACTTTCTACTCAGGTAGCGGAGCCCCTAAACGGCGTTAGTCCTGAGAGACAACACGAGGTCAGACCTCTGGTCGGTGGAACAAGTCTGTCAGCCTACGTCCCGGACCTGTATTATTCCGGCACCCTGGGCATGGTCACCTATGACGACAAGATTCTGTCAAATGCCCACGTTATCGCTATGAATCCGGGTACGGCTGAGTTTCTCGATATAGGAACATCCGTCATCCAGCCCGGAAGTGGCGACGGAGGAAATATGGGAGATCGGGTGGGGGGACTCGAGGACTACATACCTATTGACTTTGACACTGAGGCGGAAAACTACGCCGACGCGGCTATAGGCAGTATTGATGAGGGTGTCGATGCGTCCTACGGTGAGCAGTTTGATGAAGGAGGTAATTACTGGGTTGAAGGGTGGACCGAGGTCTCTCCGGGAGATATCGTACGAAAATCTGGGCGCACGACTGGAGTAACCACTGGCGAGGTGTATCAAACCAATGGCTCTGTCTGGGTTGAATACGGCGACCAAGTAGCTCATTTCGTGGACCAAATTATAGTAGAGCAAGTGAATTGGTCCTTCTCAGGGCACGGTGATTCAGGCTCCGCGGTGGATAAAGATGGAGAGTTCGTGGGGCTGGTTTTTGCTGGCTCCCAAGACTACGCGTTCATTAACAAGGCAGAGCACATTATTAATGAGCTTGGTATCGCTGTTGAGCCTCTGGAGAATCAGTATATCCTCACCATCTCCAGCACCCCTGGCGGTTCGGTAACCACCCCCGGTGAGGGGAGGTTTATCTGCAATGCCGATGAAGTGGTCGACCTTGTCGCTGAGCCTGACCCACACTACCACTTTGTGGAATGGACTGGCGATGTGGATGAAATCGACAATGTTTATGCTGCCTCGACCACCATCACCATGAATGGCTCCTACTCCATCACCGCTAACTTTGAACTAGACGAAGGTTGGTATAGTCTCACCATCTCCAGCACCGAAGGCGGCGAGGTAACCACCCCCGGTGAAGGGACTTCTGTCCATGCCGCTAACACGACGGTCGACCTTGTCGCTGAGCCTGACGAACATTACCACTTTGGCAACTGGACTGGCGATGTAAGTACCATCGCCGATGTCTATGCTGCCTCGACCAACATTACCATGTATGACTCCTACTCCATCACCGCCAACTTTGAACTAGACGAAGGTTGGTATAGCCTCACCATCTCCAGCACCGAAGGCGGTTCGGTAACCACCCCCAGTGAGGGGACTTCTGTCCATGCCGCCAACACGACGGTCGACCTTGTCGCTGCGCCTGACGTAGGCTACCAGTTTTTGAAGTGGACTGGCAATGTAAGTACCATCGCCGATGTCAATGCTGCCGAGACCACCATCGCCATGAACGCTTCCTACTCCATCACCGCCACTTTTAAGACGTCGCACCCCGAACCCATCATGGTGATATTGACGGTATCCAGCACCACTGGCGGCTCGGTAACTACCCCCGGTGAGGGGACATTCTCGTGTCCTCTCGGCTCTGAAGTCAACCTTGTGGCTGAGGCAGTGAGTGGCTACCGGTTTACCAACTGGTCGGGCGATGTGGGCACCATTGCCGATGTTAACGATGCCACCACCACCATCACCATGGACAGCTCCTACTCCATCATAGCCAATTTTAGTGGGGCTGGCTCGCGGTGCTTCATCGCCACCGCAGCCTACGGCACTCCAATGGCCGGGGAAATACAGATTCTCCGTGAGTTCAGAGATGAATACCTGCTGACCAACCCTGCAGGACAAGCCTTGGTAGGCCTCTATTACAGGGTCAGCCCACCAATGGCTGAGTTCATAACTGAGCATCCCAGCCTGAAGCCAATAATGAGAGCTGGGCTGCTGCCCGCTGTGGCCATGAGCACCATAGCTGTCAACACTACTCCTGCCGAGAAGACAGCCATAGTGAGCTTGTTGGTGCTGGTCTCAGTGGCACTGGCTGTATGGGCGATGAAGCGGCGAGATAAAGGTCCAGAATATACCCGAGGGTGAAATTGTACATTTGCCTGCTGTAATACCTCCACGACCCTGGCAGTGCTCTGCAATGGCGAAATAAAGGAATGTAATTGCCATGCTTTGTTCACCCCACTTTAATCCTCTCCCATCAAGGGAGAGGAGATGCCCCTTTTAAGAAAGTCCG
>DATKVL010000100.1:0-1269 GCA_035530115.1 Dehalococcoidia bacterium
CAACAGCTACAGCTACGACGCCGTCAACCAGCTCGTCGGGGCGAGCGAGAACGGGTGGTTCCAGAAGAAACCGTCCGATCTCAGTCCGAACTACACGACCGTCGACAGGGACTACCTTGGCACAACGGTCCTGAGCTTCAACGCCCAGGCGACCACCACCCCCATAGCGCTCGACATGGCCTCACGGAGCGTCGGCGTGGACCTCGGCGCGGTGTACGGAGTGAACAAGATCGAGCTGCACCCGCAGGCCACGAGCACCCGCGTTCGGGCACAGGATATTACGGTCTACATAAGCAGCGACAACGCCACGACCGCCGGAAGTACCGTGAGCGACTACACCAAGGTAACTGGGTGGACGCTGACGACGAATAGCGATGGCTCCCTCACCCTGAACTTCCCGACGATCTTCCAGGCGCGGTACCTAAAGATCAACACGATCTGGGACGACCGGGACATCAACAACAAGTCCGTCGACAAGGCGACCTTCAAGAACACTCCGAGCGAGCTGGTGAAGGTGTGGACCCTGGTAACGAGCCGGAGCGAGGCCTACGCCTACGACGCCATGGGCAACCGGAGCTCCGTGACCACCGACGGCCAGGCGCGGAGCTCCACCTACTACCAGAACCCCCAGGGCGGGAACTTAAGCTGGGTGCGGTACGACGGCGCGTGGTACTACGAGTACGACCAGAACGGGAACAGGATACTCAAGGCCAAGGCCCTGCTCGCGGGGACCTTGGGCAGCGAGAGCCCCGACACGAGCCAGGAATACTGGGTCTACACCTGGGACCTCCACAACCGGCTCGTGAACGTGGCGAAGAACGGGCAGCAGCTGGTGGCCTACACGTATGACGCGGAGAACTTCCGCGTGCAGCGCGTGGGAAAGGACGGCACCACGGTCTACGCCTACGACCGGGACGCTGCCCTGGCCTACGAGAAGAACCTGACGAGCGGACTCACCCGGACAATCGTGCACCTGGACGGGCAGATCATAGGGTGGACGGATAGCACAGGAGGCGCGAATACCCGGTATTACGCGGCGACGGACCAGCTGGGAAGCGTCACCGAGGTGCTCGACGCGAACGCCAAGGTGGTGTGGCAGAGCGAGTACACGCCCTTCGGGAGGGTGGCGGGCGCGCAGGAGAGCTATAGCTTCAGCGGGATGTTCGCAGGGGAGGACATCGACCCGGACACGGGGCTGACCTACCAATGGAACCGCTGGAGGAGCGAAGACGGGTCACGGTTCATCTCCGAGGACCCTATCCAGGACGG
>DATKVL010000101.1:0-3007 GCA_035530115.1 Dehalococcoidia bacterium
ATAGAAATGCCCGTAGAGTGTCAGGTTCTCTCTTCCTGTCGCATGCTCATCGATACCGACGTCTTGAGCAACATAGCCGATGCTCTTACGCACGTCGGCTGGACTCTTCACCACGTCGAATCCGGCAACTGTGGCCGTGCCGGAAGTTGGCTTTAAAAGGGTATTCAGCATTTTGATGGTGGTGGTCTTACCGGCGCCATTTGGACCGAGAAACCCGAAGATTTCTCCCTCTCCCACTTCGAAATCGATAGTATCGACAGCTTTGACATCACCAGCAAAGATCTTGGTTAGAGCCGTGGCTTGAATAATATTTATGACGGTTCACCTCCTATTACGCCGGCGGTCGAGTATCGGCAGTAGGACGCTTCACCTCTTCACGAGAGGTCTATTTTGCTGTCTGTCAGCAGCCGGGCTCACCGGGATGCCTGCAACAACTTCGTCTCTCCCTTTCTATTTTTACGCTGAGTTTACAGTTTGGTTGCTGAAAAAGTCATAAAATTGCAGGCAAAAATATTGCAAAACTATGACATCATAGGTGTCTAAAGGGAAAGGGTCCTCCTGCCCAACTATAAACTGAGAACAGCGAGCATGATTACAGCGCCGAATGCCGTGCCTTGTATATACGTGCTGATGACCTAGAGGAAACAGTCTGGAGTAAGACTCGAGAAGTGTTGAGCAATCCAGACATCATATTAGGCAAACTTGCCGAGACAAGTGACAAGGTAAGCCTGAATTAACTGGATACTGAGATTAGGGAATTGGAAAATACTCTGCGAAATTATGAAAGGCGTCGGAGTAATCTACTTGAAGCCATGGAATTAGGCGAGTTTGAGAAGGACGAAATCTTAAACCGCTTGAACAATATTAAGCGCCTCCGCCATGAAGATGAGGCTAAATTAAACGACCTACTGAAAACCAGGGAACATTTAGCAAGTCTGGCCAATGCCAAGGTCAAGTTAAGCGAGTTGTATAATCGGGTACTTGAAAACCTTTTACACAGCACGCCTGAAGTAAGAAAACTGGCGTTCGACGCTTTAGACATAAGAGTCTATGCCAGCCATGATACCACAGAGATTAGAGGCGTAATTCCTCTAGAGCTAGCTTTACCTACCACTGAACAAACATGGGGATGTTTGATAGTCTGGTACTATAATAATTTGAACGACAAAGAGTCTATTAGCATTGTTCCCGGATGAACGAACATCAGGATGTCTGATTTCAATGACCTACGAGTGGCCAAGAAGCCATAAATATTACAGCAATATCATTATAGCGCTGAGCAACACACCACTTTTACACCGTAATCCTGCCAGGTAATTACATTTAGCTAACGGGTTGGCGATTATTTTTCAAGAATTTTCCCATTGTAAATGGCTTACCATGTCCGGGGTAAACCTTATTTATGCTTAACCTAGTTAGCTTTTTAGCACTGGCCTTAGCAGCTGTCAGGTCATCCATAATAGAATTGAGACTTGGTTTACTGGTGTTTTCAAGCAGATCGCCGCAAATCAGATCGCCATCGGCTGTCAGAATTCCTATTGAACCTTTTGAGTGCCCCGGAATATCAAGAACTTTAGCGTCAAATCCATATTCAGAGAGATCGTCTCCATCCTTGATATATAAATCTGGTTTAAATCTTTTGGCTTTGCCAAATCCGAAGAAGATAGGGGCTATCATTCTGATGAGAAAATTGGATTTTTCCCTGTTCCAGAACATGTTTCCATGTTCGACCATTCCTGAGTCGTCATAGTGCATTGCTATTTTTGTCCCGAACTTTTCACGGAGGTAGGCGGCGTTACCGGTATGGTCAAAATCCCCATGTGTTAAAACGACAATTTTGAGATTACCCGGCTTACAGCCTCTGCTTCCAAGTTCTTTCTCAAGGTCTGATCGTCTATTTGAAGGCCCCGTGTCGATCAGGATATAGTCAGCGTCGTTTTTTATTAGGTAGCAATTTACACTACCCAATCTAAAAGGTAGTACTAAACTAATGATGTTGATTTCCTTAGGCATATATTCCCTCTCAGTGATTACAAGCACACCCTAATATTCTATATTAGCTGTTTGAATCACGGTTCTGCAATTGCACAAACATTGGCATGTTTGATTCTCTTGCACTATGACCATGCTACCCGCAAGGAGTCACTAAGCATCCTGCCACTGAACCACGTAGAACCGAGAACACCTGTGCATCAGGCGTCCTATGGAGTGCCGGGTCCATTTGGCTTAATATATGCTATTAACTATCTGATTTAGTTGTTATAATAGAAGCGGCACAAACGAGCAAAGTTACCATGAAATAATCAGGAGGGGCTAAATATGGCAGTAAATTTTGAATCCCAAAATATAGATATGAAATTGTGGCTTCTGATGCACCGAGTCCGCGACGCACTTGTTCTGTGCGAGGATTCAATACTTAGGGAATACGGGCTTACTATGGAGCAGTTCTCAGTGGTTGCGGCTGTGAAATCCCGCGGTGGTTCTTTAAGGCCAACTGACCTAGCCTTTATTCTAGAACGTAGCCCAAACAGCGTCAGTATGCTCGTCGACCGCATGGTCAAAGCTGGTCTGGTCAAGAGGACAAGAGACAGGAGAGACCGCAGAGTAGTACGTGTGTCTTTGACCAACAAGGGGGAGAACGCCCTTAAACCGGCAACTCCGGCGGTCTGGGAGTTTATCCAGAAAATCCTGTCACCGCTATCATACAAGGACAAGCATGCCATTGCCAGTCTGCTTGAGATAGTAAAATGTGAGTTCCTTGGGTACCTACATCCCGAAGTGGATATGGCGGAAATCATTAAAAACAGTGTCACAAACCAGCCTGATTTATATGAACGGATGGTCAAGAACATTTTTCCCTCCGGCTCTGAAGCCAAACGTCAGGGTGGCAAGAAGGGAAGAACCATATGATGAAGACATTTAACCTTTCTTATGCTAGCTGGTGTAGAGCAGTTCCGCAGGGTCCACAATAATCCCGGTAGGACGAAACACGCTCCCCGTTTCAACC
>DATKVL010000102.1:0-17838 GCA_035530115.1 Dehalococcoidia bacterium
TTGACCTTAGTTATAACGGGATATCCGATATCTCACCGCTGAGCTCGCTTACCAACCTGACCGCGCTTTACCTTAGAGGCGTGGTAATGGTAATGGTTGATTACCAGATCCAGATAGCGGGTATCGTACCGCTGAGCACACTTACCAACTTGACCACGCTTGACCTTAATATTAACTGGATATCCGATATCTCACCGCTGAGCACACTTACCAACCTGACCACGCTTGTCCTTACGTATAACAAGATATCCAATATCTCACCACTGAGCACACTTACCAACCTGACCACGCTTGACCTTGGTTGTAACTACCGGATATCCGATATCTCACCGCTGAGCTCGCTTACCAACCTGACCATACTTAACCTTAATCGTAACGAGATATCCGATATCTCACCGCTGAGCTTGCTTGCTAACCTGACCACGCTTGACCTTTATAATAACTCGATATCCGACATCTCACCCCTGAGCTCGCTTACCAACCTGACCACGCTTGACCTTTCGTATAACTCGATATCCGACATCCCACCGCTGAGCTCACTTACCAACCTGACCACGCTTGACCTTGGTCGTAACGAGATAGCCAATGTCTCACCGCTGAGCTCACTTACCAACCTGACCACGCTTTACCTTCATGGTAACTCGATATCCGACATCTCATCCCTGAGTTCACTTACCAACCTGACCACGCTTTACCTTAATGGTGGTAACCGGATATCAGACATCTCACCGCTGAGCTCACTTACCAACCTGACCACGCTTTACCTTAATGGTAACCGGATATCCGACATCTCACCGCTGAGCTCACTTACCAACCTGACCACGCTTGCCCTTGATTATAACGGGATACCCAACATCTGGCCGCTGAGCTCGCTTACCAACCTGACCACGCTTAGCCTTAGTGGTAACCGGATATCCAACATCTCACCGCTGAGCTCACTTACCAACCTGACCGAGCTTCACCTTGTTTATAACCGGATATCCGATATCTCACCCCTGGCGGATAACATCGGCCTTGATGAAGGGGACGAAGTTTACCTCCAATACAACTGCCTCGACCTTGCTCCGGATTCCCAGGCAAGGAACGATATTCAAACCCTGCTGGACAGGGGGGTAAGCGTCTCATATAGCCCGCAAAAGCAGATACCGCTCATGGCGCTGCTTATTGGCGGGATTATAGTGGCAGCTGCGATAGTTGGACTAGTTATCTTCTTCTTTATCAGAAGGAAAAGGAGAGCATCTTAGTCACTGAAGCGGATTTTGATAACTATTCCAGATTTGCCCATAATGTTTTAGCTTACACTTTTGCCTGTTTTGTTACCTAACTACACAAACCATCGTTTTGTTGCCTGGAGAGCATATCATCATAGACTAGGCTCATCCTACGTCGTCTACCGCTCAGTCGCTCGGCCGCTCGATCGCTCGCTCGGTCACTCGGTTGCTCCACCACACTGCTACTCTATCGCTCCACCGCTCGGTCGCTCCGTTACATGGGAGGTGGCTTGCTCCGTGCCACATTGCTATAAGGACCGGAGCGTGCAGAGCGGTAACCGAGGCGGAATGGAGCGGTGACTGAGCCTGAACCGAGCGGGAACCGAGGCGGAACCGAGCGGTGACCGAGGCGGAACAGAGGGGTAACTGAGGCGGAAATCAAAGCGGAAACCGGGAGGCAGATCCTGAAGACACAATTTGGCTTTTTATTACCTCAGCCTAACACTATAACTGGACTAGTTTTTTGGGGGCAGGTCAATCAAACAGACGGAATTCTTGGCCAGACTTTCAAAGCAAGCTTTGCAAGTTCATTTTGTCTTCTCTCTATTACTTCTGGGCTCCAATCCTGTTCATTCGCGATGTCTTTCGTCAACTTAAGATCCGCATCTAGATAAACCGTGCGCTTTGAATTGAATGGCCTATTACCTAATGATTTGTTCAGTATACGAGGAACCAATGCCAAGTTTCCTAAGCGGGGTACATATTCTGCAATGATCTCATCCGTTAAGAATGTAGGCCATTCGGCCCTATTTGGATTGCGTGGTAACACGTGCTCCAGCGTCAGCTCTTGATGATCAGGATTAGGAATCACATATGGTTCAATTTCATTTTGTGCGCCCATTTCAAGGGCTCGTAAAATATAATGGGTTAACCTGTTATTTGATGGCCTATATGTCCGGAATGCAATCTCGAATTCTGTGTCAGACGGTATAATATTCTCAATCTTGTCAAAGATTTGTGTAACACTTGAAGTTTCGTCATTATTTATTGCTATTGCTGCATTAGCATAGTTCACTTCGTACTTGCCTTTCCCTATACCCCCGACCATAACTCCCCGAACCGACCAAGATAGCAACCACGGCAGTAAAATTGCAAGCTCGCTCTTTTGTAGTTTGCGCATTGCTGCCAGTAACATCGGACGGTTCTGCTCCAGCCTTAAACCGAAAAGACTAAATACAGCATCAACTACTTTTTGACCCAATTCACGCCAAATCATATGGCCTGGATTCAGCAATGCGGAATAATCTGAAGCGGCTTTATCTAGTTCTTCGGCAAATATAAGCGAGTCATTCCCATCATGAATTTGGCTCCTGAATCGACGGTATAGTTCCCTCTCTCGGGCAAGTGTATATCGGGAATTCCAATAATGGCGCAAGAAATCGGTTATTGCTGTTTCGTCAACCTCGCCGATCTTCGAGCTGGCGGAATTCCAAAGACGCCTTACATCATCCATTGATTCCCCAGCACAAGAGAAAAGGTGATTTTTTAGCAGGTCTGCAATTGCCAGCTCTCTACCACGGGCATTAAGCGTTTCGAAGATAGCGAAAGCATCCGATTCTTCGGGGATAACCGCCAGCATTATAATCGCTTTTTCTCGTACATATTCAATCCAGTCGATGACCCAGTCTCGAAAGGAACTTTGCTCTTTCGATGAAGATCGTTGCTGTTCCACTAAGTCAGTAAAGTACTTGTATGCGTAGTATATTCGCCTTTTGGATTCTCCCGTAGTGGGTTCTTCAATTTTTTCCCTAGAGACGACTGCCGTGAAGAACTGCTTATCTTCCTCGTTTAGTATAAGCCTTGGAGTTAGCGTTCGCCTGCGTAGGTCCTTATGACCCAAATAATCCCGTTCGATATCTTGTGCAGTATCTGTGTCGCCAATACGAATCAAGCTACTTACCAAGACTGCAATCATTATTGAGGCTGTGGCCAGTCGCTGCTGCCCATCAATTATCGTTAGCCTTGGATCTGGCGGCTTAGCAGATGTAATTATAATAGGTCCCATGAAATACTCACCACCACCCTCATCTTTCTCTCTACTCAGGTCTTCCCAGAAATCTTCCACCTCAGCTTTGGTCCAAGCGTATGAACGCTGGTGTGGAGGCACTTTCAATAGGTGGCTTCTTAGCAAATCGCCCAAGCCAATCCATTGTAGTCTTTGGTTGAGGAATGAAAACTCTTGAGACATGGTACTTACCTTGTAGCTAATATATTCCTTGACATCTCAAATCCTATAGTAACTTATTATAAATCGAAAACCACAGTCCTGACAATTTGATATAAAAAGGAACCTTTCTATGATAGGTAACAGAATGACTAAACGTTCAGTTTGTAGGAGCTTGAGTGTTTGTCTTTCTTGGATGGTTTGAATCCCCACAGGCCTACCAAAGGGGACGATACCTAGAACTCCTCGACGGTCTAGGCAAAACCTAGATTGGCCAAGAAGAATTTTTTCGATGACCTTCATTTAGCCACCGTCTGAACAGGCATACTCGGAAATATATAGACTAATCCACTAAGCCTTCTAGGTGTTTAGCTTTGTTACGAGGCTTCTGAAACAACTGCCTTATATCATAACAGGAACTATCGCCGCTAGAAGTTAATATGAAAATGTAGCTCCTCTCGATTTCAGTGGATGCAATATTGGGGAATGAATATTTATTGCAGAGGTCGAGGTGACACCATTTGGGGTTATCAAATAGAGCTATATGTCGTCTGCATACAAACGGACGGTATTTGTAGATGGAACAGGTCCTATTATCTAGAAATGGGCAGGCTGATCCAAACAAATCTTTTCTGTTAAGATTTGGGGGTTGCCTGACCCCTAAGTTATTCTCAATGTACTGTGCTTCAAGAGACGATATTGATACTTCAATGTAGCAGCAATCACTGCATCCCTTGCGGCAAGGTATAAACTTGCCAATGAAGGCGTAGAGGTCATCCATAAAAACATAGAGCTTTTGCAGTTTCTCGTGAGATGATCCTTTGGAGGTGCTTAGCCTCATAAATAGCGTCTCTTCTCTTTGAGCTAAATCAGGTGGTATTTGGCTGATTATCCTGCCCCTGTTCTTCTCGGCAGCCCTTCTTGCTAGTTCATAATCGTTGTTCAGTATAAAGCCCATCCCAAGTATATTTCAGCGGAATATCTCAGAAGCTCACCAGTGCCGTAGAAGATCAACCTGTTGACCTTCTACCGGGTAATTCTTCTGCTATAATCTTATTCCACACGGCTTTCAGCCTTGGTCTTACGTCAGGATCGCTTTCGAGTAATGTTCGGTAAAATGAGAGTACTTCGGCAGGATCTTTCAATAAGCGAAGGTAGTACCATAAGGTCTTAATCAAGCCATTAGCAATTATCTGTGTGCCGGTTTCTTTCTGTGCCGCTCTTATAGCTTTCTGAACATTCTCATCGTCCTCCGGGCGAATGTACGGGTCGCTCGTCGACAACACATAGTACCGGGATATCTTTCTACCGCCAAATTTACGTGACAACTCTTCAATCATTGCAGCTGTTATAGGCTTTTCACTCTTTACCTCAACGCCTTCGAAAGGCTCACCGTTCTTATTGACCTGAATGTCACCAATTGAGCCCGAACGTAAGTCGGCTGTGGTGTGTCTTTCAAGCGGCAGCAGTTGTGTTCCATCATATCGGCCTACTTCCATAACCAGACGACTGTAAATTGCATAGAGTGCTAGCACAGGCAGTCGAGATCTCCCTTGCCCTGAACTTTCTTCAAAATGCCTTTGAAAAATACGCATTATTTTAGAGATTTCATTTTCGCGAGGTGGAATATTCGTCTTGGCGGAGCTGATTTGCTTTGCTTTATCAAGTACCATCAGAAGAAGCGCCACTTCATAAGCGTCGCCCTTCTGAACCTCAATATAGTTCAAGATTCCCAAAAACGCTTCACGATTTCCTTCGCCTCTCGGATTTGCAGGATAGTCCAAATCCCATGGTAGGGGACGCTCGAAATTTCGACCGCTTTCCAAACCAGAAGCCTCACAGTGCGTGTATCCATACCGCCTTAGAAAGGGAGTAATGTAGCGCTGATCAAAAGAACGATTAGAATAGCCACCTTGCATATTATCCTGGGCAATTCTGATGTCCTGCGCAGGTTCTAAGAGTTTCTTTATACAGCAAGCTAAAAGTATGCTAAAAAGGTATTTATTGGCTGACTTGTTGTCAATGACCGTCTCAATAGCATCCAAGATGCTAGATGGCATCTTTCTAGCATTTTTGCACTCGACAATGGCCGTCTCAGCTAGCTTCCTTTGGCTAGCTTCAATTTTGGAGTTACCGCTTACGACCACTGCGTGTAAAGCTGTCAAGATCTCCTCTGCAGATTTATTGTTCATCATATCCTCACGTTGGTGTGCTTAACAGACTTGCGCGCGAATTGCCGTTCACGCCGTCCTTCCAGGAAACTGATATCTGTTTGTCTATATGAAGGGTAAAGGGATAGCAACATCTAAAATATCCTGGAGGAATAGTTGGGTTAGTTTCAAACACGCGTACATCAAAACGCAACGACCTAAGGTACTTAATATCGTTTAGAAAGTCAGCCCGTTCGGATTCCGGTTGGAACGAAGCTAGCAATGAAGCCTCATAGTCTATTCCAAGTCTAGAGAAGTGGCTGAAGTACTCAGCAAAATGCAGTAGGAAGCTTGGCCTATGGCTATTAATATCTAGATTTAGTTCGAACAGTGGATGAGGCTCAGTAAAATGCCCATATACATCCATCAGAGAAAGGTACTTAGAGTGTGTATTTATATAATGCTCTATAGCGTCCCAAGCAGATACGATATCTTCATCGCTGTTTGACCTTAGCTCGCATGAAATCGTTGTAAAGCCATCACCTATGGTCTTATCAAACCTCATCTTATAGTTCAGCAACGATGCTTCTGATAGCTCATTCTCGCTAATGCGTGTAACAGTTAGTTGCACATCGCTTCCTTGGCGACGTTCGTGGACTTCCACTACCGCTCCTTTCCATGCCTGTTCGATCTTATTCCCACGCACTACTTTTTTCCGTGTCGGATAAAACGCATAGTAAACATTGTGAGCAATGCTGTCTGTAGTGTTGGCCCTATCGTGATACGCAAACAAAGGCAGTTCCCTAACATCGTTCTTAAGTCTGAACGCTCTCGTCCTCCGTGCCTTTTCGGATTTTCTGTGGTCAAAACATAGTTTCCCTGAAGCTTCAATAAGATCAATATCGACGTTGGTATTAAATAGTTGTTTTAGCACGGCCTTAGCAAGGATCTCGGAAAATGCCGGAGCAACGGAGTTCCCTAGTTGTTCCAACACTAGATTCAAACTTCCCGCAAGGCGGTAATCATCTGGGAAAGTGAAAAGCCTTTTGAACTCTTCGACTGTGAAACGCCGATTCTCCCAATGGAAAGGCCCTGAGTATGCTCCTAGTCGTGCTACAATGGTTCGCGCTGGATGATCCGGGTGAGCCTTATAAAGGAAGTCAGAGAACCTGGACCTCCAAGCAAAAATGGGAGATGGATAACCGAGCTCACGGGTGAAAAAATGATAGTTAGATCCCGGCGGCACTTGCTTGAGAAGATGACCATATTTACCTCCATAGTCGTGTTCTGGCTCATTGGGGTTCTGGAGGTCTACAATAGCACTCATACACGAAATGTGCGGAGTTCCGCTCGCGGAATCAGGCCCGTATGTAGGACGAGGAAAGAGAAAAGCTCGATCACCCTTGGTGCCGACCAGGATTAGACGTTCACGATGCTGTGGGACGCCGTAATCGGCTGCATCTAGGATCCGAAACGATACTCTGTAACCAAGTTCTGAGAATGAGCCAAAAATCGCTTCCCAGTCCTTCCTCTTGTTTGCCGACAAAATGCCACGTACGTTTTCAAACAAGAAGCCCTTCGGTTGGAATTGTCGGATCAAACGGCAATAGTGCTCGAAAAGCGACCCTCTCTGGTCCAAGACTCCCATTACACCACCAGCACGTCTACCAGCTGCCGAAAAGCTCTGGCAGGGTGGCCCACCTATAATGAAATCGCATGTAGATACAGCGAGTTCCTCAGGCTGTACATCCCGTATGTCTTTATTCAGTATTTGGCAATCTGGGCTATTGTACCTCCCCTTGTTCAATTCCAGAGTCTTGCAGAAGTCTGCCCTAATCTCCACGCATGCGACGATATCAAACCCGGTTTGGTGGAAGCCAATGTCTAGCCCACCTCCACCCGTGAAGAGCGATACTACCTTTAGCCTTTTATTAGCCAACTCCATGTTTTTACTCTTTCGCATGCGTGGTTACCCTATATCTAGATTGACAGCAGCTTGCCACAGGACAGTCAACACAGCTTTGCCTTATATATTTGCAGACGAGCGCCCCGAGGTCAAGCAAACCCAGGTTATATTCTCGATAATTTGTTTCTGGAAGCCAGTCGAGCGCCAGACTCCACAGCTCTTTATCGGCGTAAGCTGGTTTATTTGTGGTGAAACCGAGACAACGCTGGAATATCCTCGACACACTCATATCAACCATCGGCACGCGTTCTTTATAGGCAAGGCACAGAATGGCATTCGCCGTGTATTGCCCTATTCCTTTGATGCCGACCAATTCAGAGTATGTTCTTGGCACAGATCCTCCGAAAGTAGAACTCAGCTGCTTTCCTATGTTAATTAACGTGTTAGATCTGTTCCATAGGCCAAGCGGCCTTAATATATCTGTAATCTCATGAACACTTGCGCTGGCCAAAAGTTCCGGTGTGCCGTACTTACCAATGATACGCTCATATACGCTTTGAGCTTTCCATGCGCCAGTAAGGCGTAGAAGTATCTCTGCGATAAGAATCTTGTAAGCATCAGTGGTCTGCCGCCAAGGATAAGCGCGTCCATTAATTAGATACCAAGATATTATGCTGCTTTGGAATCTAGCCTTGATTGCTACCTCATGCGTCAGCATCAGCCCATCCTCAAGTAAATTGGCTTTGGTCATAGCAGTCTGAGTTGCTCCCGCTCCAGAATATCTCTTAAGACCCCATTCAGCTTCTCCATTGCCAAAGGAGATGGTCTGGTCTTCGCCAATTCCCATCTTTGAACAGTGTTGAGAGAAACCCCTAAAGTCCTAGCCAACTGCTCCTGTGTCCACCCTTTGCAGACTCGACAATGCTTAATCTTCTCTGCTAACCGCTCCATACTGAATATTCTATAACATATGTGGCCACATCTGTCAATATGTACTCGCCCTGACTGCGGCAAGAACTATTGAAAAAAGAGAGCCTACAGCGTCAAAAGTAGATTATGTCCTAGACCTAATACAAAACTGACTATTGTTCAATTACAGATACTCGTATAAGGGGTATTGACTGTGCCCGGTACTTGGCTTACCATGGGTATTGTTGAGCGCTTATGAAAGCAACGTTCTTGATTTGCTGCATTCTTGCCCTTGCCTTAGTCGGCTTATCGTGCGGCCCAGAGGCTACATTAGCTGTTTCCGTAACTGAAATAGATGACGGGGTCGTAATTAAGAATACGGGCACTGCTGATTGTATTGCGCTTGTCACGTCGCCCGAGGGTGAGCAACAATTTGAATTAGCTGTCGGCGAAAGTGTAACAGTTACCAATATATCACAGCCGATTGAGGTTTCAGCGGTTACCTTGTAGGACCATTTACGCTAGGTGAATTTTGAGGCTGGAAAGCTCTAAAAGCACAGATACACATGCCAGATACAATTCATTCATTAAAGGATCTAAAAACTGCTTTTCGGGCGTCTGCTCTGAGTGAAGGAGTAAAATTGTGTCAGGTTGGTAGACATGCGGAAGCTGTCTCACTTTTTGATACAATAAATGATTTTTCAGCGTATGATACCGTATCCAAGTCGTTTATAAGAATTGCATATTATTCGCACGGCAAAACGTCACAGTGCAAAGGTAACTTCAAGGATGCTTTAAGATGTTTTGCAAGAGCAAAAGAGACCTGCCCCGATGATATGCTTCTAACTGAGCGCATAAAACTTCTTGCTTCCCATCGAGAATATGGAAATGATCAGAATATTGCAGAATTCAGGAAGCATTTCGGACTTGGTCTCACTTCAGGTAAGTATGGAAGATACGAGTATCCATTTTTAGAGATAGCTAAGGAAAAGGGCATCCTTGAACAATTGAAAACTACCTTTCGGTTAGAATCAGTTGACTCAATCGAAAGCATCGGCACATACAGAATTCAAGCCCAAGGTAGACACCTTCTGAGCTACAAAATTCGTGAGTATAAAGGCAAACACCCGTTTAGTAACGCTAATCCTTCTTTAGCACTACCTTTCGCTTGGCTTTTGGCGGATTTCATTAGAAGCAGCACCAAGTGGATAGATGTTATTGATATCATAGTACCTTCCCCGTCTAACCCTGAGAACTATGTCGTTAGAGGTTTTATACCATCTCTGCTAATTGGCCGGAAACTCAGTGCGTGTCTGGTGGTACCGTACAGAGAACTTTTTTCAGTCAATCCAATGCCCTGCCGGTTTAGGGACATGTCTTATTCAAAAGCAAAGGAACAGATTCGATACAAGGAGAAAGGTCATGCCAAAATCGTGACGGGGAACCACGTTTTACTATTGGATGATGTGGTGACTACCGGCAGGACCCTAACATTACTTGGAGACTTGCTTAAAATCGATGGGGCGATTGCAGTATACTGTATAACCCTCGCAAAAACAGGTATCCAAAGTAAGGGGAGTTAGTTTAATATGACTGAGAAAAAACTAGGACAGCGAAAAGATGATAGTCACTTGGGTACGAGGAGGAAAGTCGAGGTGACTAAAGAGCAAAAATTTGAAATCAATCCATTAATGGAAGATGACGTTGGCATTACGGTAGAAGATTTATCGTACCTTCTGAAGTTAGAGGGGGTCAAAGGGCTAGGACCCCAGAAATTTAAATCCGCATTCGCGGCTGGGCTCCGCCCTAGAGATTTACTTAATGACCCAAAACTACTCCGAATTGAAGGAAAGCGAGGAGATGAGCTTCAACGCTTGATAACGGAGGCAGCTGACCAAGACGGCGAAATACTTGTAGCAAGAGCAAAAAAATATATTGCCCAAGCCCATCGGTATGGAACTAAGATTCTCACCTATTGGCATCCTCTTTACCCACGGATTGTATTCAGGAGTAACTATCCAACACCTATCCTTTTTGCACGAGGCGCTATAGATGTATTGTCGACTTCAAAGACTGTTGCCTGTGTCGGATCTCGGAAAATTAGACCACCTTATTCTGACCAACACCAGAACTTTGCCAAATATGCCTTTCAACTGGGGTTTACAATAGTGGCTGGTTTTGCCATTGGAGCTGACTCGATAGGTCATCGGGCAGTTGTAAATGCTGGTGGGAGCACGATTTGCGTCATGGCAGGAGGATTGGACAGACCATTTCCACCTGAGAACAAGCCGCTATGGGAAGAATTTCTTCACTCGCCTAGAGTGGTTTTCGTTTCTGAAGCTCCTTTTGGAGCTAGAGCTGTAGGGTTAACACTTCGCAAGCGGAATAAACTCATAGTCGCCTTTTCTCTAGGAGTACTCGTAAGTCAATCTACTGAGAAGGGTGGATCAATGAATGCCTATAGGTTCAGTATTGAACAGCATAAACCAGTAGCTACTTTTTCGGATGACGGTACTGAAGACACTTTGGGGAACAAAGAAATAAGTCACAGTTTCAAAGTGCCAGTGGCGGTATTCAATGTCAAGGAAACAGATTATGGAGGTTGGCAGCGATGGCTCCAGCAGTTCTCGTATTCGATTTAGACGGCACGCTATGGGATAGCCGCATTTTCTATGCTAAAGCTATCTCACTGGTAGGCGGGGGTGAATTAAGTAGGTCAATGCAGTGCCTTATGGATGGGGTGCCAGTAGCGAGGTTGCTACGTGAAGCGAGAATATCACCGCCGATGTTCGTCAGGTTGGTAGGCCAGGCCACAAACGACTTACGGCTTTACCCCGGGGTGCAAAATATACTTCACCTCGAGAAGGCGAGGAATATACCCATGGGTGTGGTCACCAACCTTCCAAGATGGATTGCCAAACCTATGCTCGATGCGACTAGTCTCTCTGAGTTCTTTGGTACGGTGGTAGATTGGGGTCGCTGCCGAGTTTCAAAGCCATCCCCGAGACCCCTCTTGCAAGCGTTGGAGGATCTAAACATCAGCCCTAGCCGAAGTGTGTGGTACGTTGGGGACTCGGTCGCCGATGGTAAAACAGCAAGGGCAGCTGAGGTTTCCTTCGCGTGGGCATCCTATGGGTACGGCCCCGACACACTCGCTGAAGCGGACGGAATCCTGAAGTCATTCAGTGACGTTTTAGCGCTATGAACTTCATCTACAAGATCTACTCAGGCTACGACGGATTTCAGCCCAAGCGAATTCCCGAGCGTCTAGCTGACAGGCGGTACCTCTCTCTGGGCTGGAAGCGTTATTTGGACGAGGTAGACGTTGGCAACGAGGTCTGGGTCTACTTCCATGGGCCTCACGGATTTGAACCTGGAGTGTATATAAAGGGCCGTGTGGCAGCCATCAACCCCGATGCTGAAGAGGTGCGTCTTCGGGTCTACAAATATGACACTTCGTCGCCCTTGACCGACCACAGGACATCAGCGCACGTAGCAGCGATTGCAGGTGCAAGAGGCCGACAGGTATTCCTTTTCCCAAAAGACTGGAAAACAGTTTCTGACTGTACGGTCTTTTCAAGCGCTGATAGTTGCTCTCAGCGCCGCTGTGACTGGTGTCCCACCTGGAAGAGTTTGCGGAGGATGCGAAAAGGAACATTCCGACTGCCACCGAGGCTAGGAAACCACGTTAGCGCATTTATACCTGCATACTGGGCGATACCACCGAGATGTTATTTAAACTCTGGAACCATAAAATCGTCTATTCATCAAGCAACTCAGATTCTTAAGGCATTCAAAACAGGAAATCAAAACCTCGCCTATCCACTTGCACGGGCCATATTTGAGGCAATTCACGAATATGGTTTAGTGCCAGATTTCGATTGTATTGTTCCAATCCCATTATCACAAGACAAAGCGGCAAGGGGGGAGATTCACCGTACCAGATTGCTTGCTCAAGAGCTATCTGAGTTATTTGGGATTCCTGTAAGGCAATTGCTTAAGCTTTCAAAGGGCATATCCAAGCGACGAATGTTAAATAGTGGCTATACATATGCAGAGTTTGAACGATCTTATGCGGGATCGCTAGAATCAGAAGACCCTAGGCAAATAGCACATGTCCTGCTTGTCGATGATGTAAGTACTTATGGTGGCACCTTAAATATGGCAAGTCGTGCCTTGCTAGCTAAAAAAGTGGATCTCAAGATAACCACAGCCGTTGCTGTCCAGATGATAGTCAAATCCGTGGTAATAGAAGAGTTATCAATCTCAAAATAGCCCCAA
The DNA here is from genome assembly GCA_035530115.1 of Dehalococcoidia bacterium. GTDB lineage: Bacteria > Chloroflexota > Dehalococcoidia > GIF9 > AB-539-J10 > RBG-13-51-36. Next base: position 12,682 of record DATKVL010000102.1, read on the forward strand.
TAGTAAAGTGTCTTGAATTGGTAAATCTCTGCCGATGGCAAAAACTCACATTACCCACATACTCTTTTATTGCCGGTATTATGAGGGAGCAGCGGGAGACTCAATGATAGTCGTCCTTATTAAGAGATAAAGTTCAATCGTCTTGCCAGGAATGAGTCTGCCAGAAATAGGTACACGATTAGCATACGATGTTAGAGTACCAATACTAAGCTTCCCAAAATTCATCGCTAATGCCTTCTGGTCTAAGGTTGTTTTCACTGAGTACAACGAACAATGGTTCAACAGAAACTGCACCACAGAAACCTAGTTCGGTTACACCATTGCGTTTAGTGAATGATGTCGTGACTATGCCAAGTACAAAATCATATTCGCTAATCACAGGGGCACCACTAAAACCACCTCTTGGAATGTTGGATACTATATAATGTGCGTGTTCCCTCGCATAACTACCTGTAACGGCGTTCACATCAGCGGCTACAGCAAAGAGGGTCGTTTGGTACATCGTAGGTATTTGAGGATAACCTATTATGAGACACCTTGATAGAATCAACTCCGACCCTATCCAGTCGTCATAAGTTTCCTGCAAAGGTAAGTAGCTCGCTCTGCATTCTCGTGCTGGAATGTTCTTCTTACCTATATGATAGAAGACTCGATCCATACTTTTCTCCAGAGAGAAGCTGGTTTCCAGCACAGCGACATCAATTTGCGCATTTGCAGAAAGATGTATCTGATTAACGACTACAGGGTCCACAGATGCTTCTGAGCCAATGGATTTAATCTTCTTGTTATCTAATATATGCCTTGCCGTAGCAACCAGGCCCTTACCAATGTGAAAACCCGTACCTACATGTATATCTCCGAACTTATCTTCAACGATAATTTTCAGTATACACCACGAGTATTTGAAGTAAAGCTCTTTCAGTTTATTCTCTGTTTGTAGTCGATTCCCCATATAGAATTAGAATCTCGGCTTTCTTCATGTTGATCAACACAAGCTTACTTTGGTCTTGAGTTGATTCCAATTTCCCACCAGCTGAGCTTTAATATAAGCCTTGGTAACCATACTATATACTATTCTGCATTGTAGAGCCATTATTAAGGAATTATCGCGCACCCCAATGCTTGGATCGTTATAGGCCGGTTCGGCCTATTCAATAGTCTAGTAGAGTATTACCTCGTTGCACTTTTTAGCGAATTGTTCATTTTGCCACGGTATTCTGAGGATATAACATCTAATTTGTGGTAGCCATAATTGTTACGATGTCCTGAAATTTGGAGAGAATTCAGGAAAGCGGATAATGCAACATTTCGGGGCCTTCTGCATTACAGTAATAGATGAGGTAGAATCAGTGAAATAAATAGAGCTTGGGCATCGGTGTCTGGAGCGGTTACGACGCGGAAAGGGGGTGAGATAATTTGAGTGAAACAAAAAAGATGGCGTGCGTCTTAAATACCTTAGCTAGGTGGGAGACATGCTGTGGTTAGACATTCCATAGTGATAGTTCTGTTGCTTGGTCTTGTAGTCATCCTGGTAATAGTTGGTGGTCGCGCCGGCTCACTGGCGGTAATATTTACATCTGCTAACTGGACCACTTTTACCACTAACGACGGGCTCGCCAGCAACATAGTTACGAGCGTAACCCAGGATAATCAAGGCATAATCTGGGTTGGTAGCGACCAGGATCTAACACGGTTTGATGGTAATAGCTGGGAGATTTATACTGGCTCCACGCGTAACATTCACATCGGTTGCACAGCGCGAGATAAACAGGGCAACCTCTGGTTCGGTACGTATGGGCAAGGTGTTTTTAAATATACGGGAAAAGAATGGCAGAATTTTACTCCCGGCAATACCGGTAACGGTCTCCCCGGCACAGCGATAAGAGACATTTTTATAGATAACCAGGATAATCTCTGGTTCGCCACCGTCGGAAACGTAGGCCAAAGAACAGCCCCCATTGATTATGGCGTTACCCGCTACGATGGGACTGATTGGACGAGTTTTCTCGACCATACTGATGTTGAAACGATCTTTCAGGACAGCGACGGAAACATGTGGTTTGGAACCAATGTTGGAGTTACCCACTATGACGGGTCGCACTGGCAGACATTCACCACAGAAGACGGGTTAGCAGATAATTACGTTGTTGCTATCTCTCAGGATAATCAAGGCAACATGTGGTTTGGTACCTGGGCCAACGGTGTTAGCCGTTACGACGCAAAGAACTGGCGCACCTTCACTCCTGAAGACGGCCTAGTAAGTGATGCTATTCATTGCATGTTAAAAGACAATGAGGGAAATCTATGGTTCGGGTCGTATAGCATTCATGGGTATTATGGCATCAGTCGTTTCAACGGCACCCAGTGGCAGAACTTTGACCCCTGGCAGGGCAAGGACGGTGAGTATCATTATAATGTGATATCGATTTCTGAGGATAATGAAGGCAATCTCTGGTTCGCTACAAGTTTCGGTCTGGTCCGTTATAATCCTGATTAAGCCGGGGGGCTGTTTATAAGGAATAAGCGTTTTTGCGGCTATCCTGCTGGCTATCGTTTTGTCTACAGCCAAGTAGGCTTAGGGTGACCACGCACCAAAGCTCAAAATCAACTTGCCAGATGCACTGGGCTGAACAATTACTCACAATGTTTATCCCCAAGTTGGCGATATGACCGCCATGGTCTTAAGTGTGCTATTATTCAGTCAGCAAGACTGCAGGAAGGTAAGTATCATGAAGAGGGAACGTTCCTCTATCTATATACACATTCAACCTGGGGAATATCATCAGGCAATAATAAAAGGGGTTGCTTGGCTAATACAATTGGCTAAGAGCGATGCCAGTAAAAGTTCTGCTCTATTGGCCGTTCCCACACACTCCAACCTTAGAGGCGATATATCGTCAGTTATTGGAGACAAAGCGGTGACTAGCTTTAATAAGGGACAAACAGTCATGCTCAACGACTTGGTAAAAGTATCTCTTCTGACAGAGAGGAAAGTCCTGTATTCATGGAACGGCCCCGTATTAGCTATTTATCCAACCAAGAGACTCCTTGATAAAATAGATAGCTTACCTGGTGTAACAGATGTGTTGGTCATCCCATGGACTATTCAAGAGGTGCAATACTGGATTGATACTTGGGCGGCTGCAGAGTTAAGTGCTGCGCCTCAAGTTGCAACCAGGAAACCTTTCTCCAATCCCATAGTCGAGGCTGCACTAGAGGCACTAACAAAGAGAGTCAATTTATCCACAGGTATTCTGCACCCTTTAGACCGTGCAACAGCAGTTGACCTTTTCAGGATATTGCGTGATAACGGCATACCTTACGACCCTAAAGAAATAAGAGCATGGTTGGTGTCACAAGGCGGATGGCAACCCAGCGATGCAGACGATGTAAAGAGGGTAGCCGAGGCTATTCTTGCAAGAAAAGCACTGAGGGGGCAGCGCCGTGCATGGAGTGACGATATTTTAAAAATATTTGAGCAGAGAGCAAAGAAGAAGCAAGCTGGGAAATAGTCGTGAGGTCGTGTGGTCTTGCTAGCGGAGGGGAGTCGGGCAGGGAAAGCTGAGGAGGAACGCACTTGAATTGTGAAGTGCAATTATTGCATGAGTAAAGAGTTCCGACAAAGCAAACCTAGATACCAAAGGTCATGGTAAGCAGCCTAAGTAGTCATCTCATGATCAACCAATTAGTTGTTTGTTAAGCCTCTGCGCAGCAATCCTCGCTTTTGTTGGTCAGAGGATTGAACTTTCTAGCGAAATGGTCAGTGCCTCGCCAGCACTACTTCCCTCTCCAAAGGTGCAATTACATTCTCCACGCAGAGGGGTTCATGGCACAATGTGCATTCACTTTGTTAAAGCTAACTGAAATGGAATACTTTTGTTGATATTGTGTCCCAACATTGACCATCGTTGGACTACCTGACAAGGCAGTTCAGGAGGCAAGAGAAAGAGTAAGGTCAGCCATCAGAAACTCCTACTACAAGTTCCCTAACAGGCGTATTACTGTCAACCTGGCTCCAGCAGACTTAAAAAAGGAAGGCCCTGCTTACGACTTACCCATAGCAATAGGCATACTGATTAGCTCAGAACAGCTAAACGCCGACCTCACCCAAAGTATCTTTTTGGGGGAACTCTCTTTGGATGGCAAGCTACGCCATACCCATGGGGTATTGCCTATGGTAGCTTTAGCCCGTGATAAAGGCTTATCTACTATATTCGTGCCTTTGGATGATGCTAAAGAGGCTTCTCTTATAGACAATATACATATATTCCCTACGGAATCGTTAGCGCAACTGGTTGTTCATCTTCAAGGCGAAATAGGTATCCCAGAGTACCATAGCGAGTTAAATTGGGAGCAGGAATTTCGCCCTAGTTATGCCTTCGACCTCACTTATATTAAGGGTCAAGAGCATGCCAAGAGAGCTCTGGAGATAGCGGCGGCAGGAAGACACAATATCCTTATGTGTGGCCCACCGGGAAGCGGCAAGACTATGTTGGCTCGTTCTTTGCCCTCGATACTTCCCCTGTTGACCATGGAGGAAGCTATCGAGGTAACCAAGATTTACAGCGTTAATGGATTGTTACCGCAAGACACTCCCATCGTTGTAGAGCGCCCTTTTCGCTCCCCTCACTATACTATTTCCCATGCTGGCTTGGTGGGAGGGGGGCAATGGCCAAGGCCCGGGGAGATAAGCCTAGGGCACCACGGGGTGCTTTTTCTGGATGAATTCCCTGAGTTTGGGCACATCACTCTGGAATCGCTGCGCCAACCAATAGAAGACAGAACAATTACCGTCAGCCGCGCCCATGGCAGTGTTACCTTCCCGGCCAGCTTTATGCTGGTTGCCGCTATGAATCCCTGTCCCTGTGGGTATTATGGCGACCCGTTTAAGGAATGTAAATGCTCGTCAGGAGAAATCTCTCGCTATCACAAAAGGATAAGCGGACCATTACTGGACCGCATTGATATCTTTGTTGATGTTCCCCATATTGATTATGAAAAACTCACTGAGGATAAGCCCGGGGAAAGCTCGGATAAAGTCAGGGCCAGGGTCAAGGCAGCGCATGAAATACAGCTTGCACGTTTTCGAGGGACGAAGCTGAGATGTAATGCCGATATGACGCCCAAAGAGGTGAAGGAATTCTGCACAGTGGAGCC
>DATKVL010000103.1:0-1277 GCA_035530115.1 Dehalococcoidia bacterium
TGAGCATGTATTTAATACCTTTATTCAGAATAGAGAGGTGGAATGGGATCGTTATCGCAGTCAAGTAACTGATTATGAGCTCAAGCAATACTTGCCTGTTTTATAGTTTGATGTTATGTCAACTGTGGTAGCTAGTTTGTCCAAGCAGTCCTAAACCAAAAGGAGACGGAGTGACAGATATCGGCGTTGATATTGTGGAGATAGAGCGCGTTGAATCGGCAATCAAGCGGTGGGGGGAGCGCTTTTTAAGCCGGATTTACACCGAGACAGAGCTCAGGACTTGCCAGCATAGACTTGCGTCCTTAGCATCCAGATTTGCTGCTAAAGAAGCGGTGATGAAGGTCTTGGGAACAGGTGGGATAGGTATTGGCTGGCGTGAAATTGAGATTCTCACTGGCGACGATGGCAAACCGTCGGTCAAACTTTACGGGCAAGCTTTGAACAAAGCTGAAGAATTAAACTTAAAAGAGGTCTCTGTTAGCCTTTCCGATAGTAAGCAGCATGCCGTTGCTGTAGCTATAGGTATATAAAGTCCTTTATTTTAACTCTCTTTTTAATTTCTCCATTACTTTGGCAAACTCTTGGCTGTATCTTTTTTCTTGGTCGGAGAGAAAATCTTGCCATTGAGGAAGCTGTTTTATCGCCTCATCAATACTCAGTTGAACAATCATGGTGCTTTGTCCTTGCGGAACTTGTTTTACCCTTAGTTGGGGATTTCTTTCCACTTCAGCTCTTATGCCATTGTAGGCTTGCTCTATTTCTGCTCTATACCTCTTTTGTAAGTCCTCCATCAGGTTTAAATTTAGCTCAACTATAGAAGTATTCTGTTCTTTCTTGAGGGTCTCTATGGCTAAAATTCCGTCCCTTTTCCTTTGCAGCTCGGCTGGAGTACTCCCAAAATTAAGGGAATCTATCAGTCTCATCTGGGCTTCCCTCAGAAGGGATGGCTTGCCTTCTTCCTTTAACCTCTTCCACAAGTTTTCAGGGTCAATCTGCCCTTGGTAAAATTCCGAGAGTAAAGAGTTCACCTCCTCAGAGTCTATCATCTTCTCTTTTTCTTCTCGGGTCAACTCACCAATCCTGGCTAATCTTTCTCTAGCGATTGGCGGAAGGTCTTTCTCCCAATTTTTCATTGCCCTATCTCCTCATAAATAGGCGACGGCTATTTTTTCACCATACAGGCGAGAAGATAGTATATAATATGAAATCAGATTTGGGGAGTGCGATGGGAATCAAACTTTATCAGGAGCCGCAGCTTGAGAACCCGATTTTGATAG
>DATKVL010000104.1:0-2467 GCA_035530115.1 Dehalococcoidia bacterium
GGTAGGCGAGGATCGAACGGGCATGCGACGCAGCAATCGGGCTGCACAGTGGATTTATAGGGGTATCCTTGCGTCTTTCGCACATCAAGCTGGCTGGCTTCAAATCCTTCGTCGATCCCACGCACATTTCGCTGCCGGGCCAGATCGTGGGCGTGGTCGGGCCGAACGGTTGCGGCAAATCGAACGTGATCGACGCGCTGCGCTGGGTGCTGGGCGAGTCCAAGGCTTCCGCGCTGCGCGGCGAGACCATGCAGGACGTGATCTTCAACGGTTCCAGCAAGCGCAAGCCGGTGTCGCGCGCCAGCGTCGAACTGGTGTTCGACAACTCGCTGGGCAAGGCCAACGGACAGTGGTCCAGCTATGCCGAAATCTCCATCAAGCGGGTGCTGCAACGCGACGGCGATTCCAGTTACCACATCAACAACCAGCACGTGCGGCGCAAGGACATCACCGACATCTTCCTCGGCACCGGGCTGGGCGCGCGCGCCTATGCGATCATCGAACAGGGCATGATCTCGCGCATCATCGAGGCCAAACCCGAAGAGTTGCGCATCTTTCTCGAGGAAGCCGCGGGCGTTTCCAAATACCGCGACCGCCGCCGCGAAACGGAATTGCGCATCGGCGACACGCGCGACAATCTGTTGCGTGTCAGCGATATATTGCAGGAACTGGAGAAGCAGCTGGTGCATCTGGGCGCGCAGGCCGAGGTGGCGAAGCAGTACCGCGCGCTGGAAACGCAGCGCGACACCACGCAACAGTTGTTCTGGTTGGTAAAGAAACAGGAAGCCGAAGCGCAGCGCATCCGCTTCGCGCAGGGCACCGAGAAAACCCGCACCGAACTGGAAGGCGAAACCGCGCGCTTGCGGGAGATCGAAAGCCAGCTGGAAACCGCGCGCAGCGGGCATTACCAGCTTTCCGATGCACTGCACGCCAAGCAGGGCGATCTGTACACGGCGAATGCGGAGATCGCGCGGCTGGAGCAGCACATCAAGCACGTTACCGAGCAACGCCAGCGCATGACGCAGCAGCTTGCCAATACCGAGAAGCAGATCGAACAGCAGAAGCACCAGCGCCAGGGCGTGCATTCGCTGCTGGAACACTGGCAGCGCCAGCAGGATGGCGCCGGGGCCAAGGTCAGCGAGGCCGAGCAGCTCGCGCAACGGGAGGGGCAGAACCTGCCGCAGGCGGAAGATTCCGCGCGCATCGCGCAGGAGCGCCACAACGAACTGCAGCGCGAACAATTGCTGCTGCAACAGCAGCTGCAATTGGCTGAAACGCAGCATGCCAATCTGCAGCGCAACATCCAGCAAATGGATTCCCGCCGCCTGCGCCTGATGATGGAAAAAGACAACCTGCCGGGCGCGGATGGCGGCGCCCTGCAACAGGCGCAGCAACAGGTGGCCGAACTTGAAATGGAACGCGCGGAACAGATCGAAATGCTGGCGCAACTTCAGGAACAGTTGCCGCAGGCCGATACGCAGCGGCGCAACCAGCGCGATTCATTGCAACAGCAGGAACGCATACTCGCCCAGACCGAGGCCAGGCTGCATGCCCTGCAGCAATTGCAGCGCCAGATCGACAGCGACAAAAATCTCAATGCCTGGCTGCAGCAGCACCGGCTGGATAACAAGCCGCGCCTGTGGCAGGCGATCCGCATCGAGGCGGGCTGGGAAGACGCGCTCGAAGCCGTGTTGCGGGAACGGCTGAACGCGCTGTCCCTGCCGTCCCTGGATGCCGCTGCCGCGTGGAGCGATGCTCCCCCGGCAAAGCTTGCGTTGTTCACGCCGTCCGGCAATGGCCGCGAGGACGACCATGCACCTGACCAGCTGAAGACACTGTTGAGTTATGTGCAATGCCAGGACGCGCAGGTGCTCCCGGTGCTGCGCGACTGGCTGACCCGTGTGTACGCGGTGGCGGATCTGGCACAGGGTTACGCGCAACGCGCGCAGTTGCCCGCGGGCGGCTGGTTTGTCACGCCGCAGGGACATTTGATCGGTGCGCACAGCGTGCTGTTCCACGCGCCGGACAGCCAGTTGCACGGCGTGCTGGCAAGGCAGCGCGAAATAGAGAAGCTGGAAACGGAGCTGGCCGAGCAGACCCGCAACGCGGAATATTCCCGCGCGCAGGTCGCGCAGGCCGAGCAGCATTACCAGTCCATCGATATCCAGATCGCGCCGCTGCGCACCGCGGGCAATGAAATGCAGCAACGCCTGCACGGTCTGCAGATGAACATACTCAAGCTCAACCAGGCGCATGAGCGCAGTGTCGAGCGGGCAGCCCAGATCGAGCGCGAGATGGAGGAAGTGGCCGATCTGCTTGGCACGGAACAACGCCAGCAGGCGGGTATAGACGAACAGATGGCGATACTGCGCGAGCAGATCGCGGCTTTTTATGCGCAGGTCGACGAGGCGCAGCGCCATGCCAACGCCAGCGATATCGCGTTGCGCGAACAACGCAGCCGCGCGCA
>DATKVL010000105.1:0-2232 GCA_035530115.1 Dehalococcoidia bacterium
GGCAAAAAGAGCACCCAACAGGAATCCACCAATCATCCCCCAGTCGGCGACCTTTCCTCCTATTGAAGACAGCCTTCCTCCTCCCAGACTAAAGGGCATCCTGTTTATACTCAGCATTATCACCCCTACCACTATCAGAAGTGGCCCTAGGACTTGTTCACCGAAATCCTGGAGAAATGAGGCGAGTCCGGGAATCTCAAGGCCACCGACAATGATCAAGATACCAATGACGGAATAGGAAAACATGCGACCCAGTGTGTAGAGTGCCCCGGTTATAACAGCGTATCTGCGCTCTTTCACTCTGCGGTTAACATATGCTATGGCAGCAATGTTGGTAGCCAGAGGACAGGGACTGATGGCAGTTATCAACCCCAGAAGCAACGCTGAGAGCACCGGGATATTAATGTTTCCCGTAATGCCGCCCAAATCCATCACGCCTCTCCCGTGAGGCTTTTCTCAATTCTGCTCTTTAGTGCCTTGACGAACGCCTCATCGTTGCCAATGAGGAGATAAGTGTCCGTCGCCTCTTCAATATGGTCAGTGCCACCTATCACAGTGTTAACATACAGAGATAAATAGGAAGCGCCATATTTCTGAACAATGGCAGCGTTTTCCTCGTCCTCTACATTGATCACTTGGAAGGTCACCTTGCCGCTATCCAGCTCGTCCTTAAAGTAGGTTTCTAGGGTATAGCGTGTCCCTTCTTCGGCATATATACAAGTGGGGCAGCGCTGTGTGCGGTGAAAGTAAACAACATCGACCCTGTCAGCCGGGCCTGAAGAGTTGTCTGAAGCTGGAGGTGTCGCGGGTGATGGCCCGTAAGCCAATATCAGCCACACGGCCAGGCATACCAGGACAATAGGGATTACAATCCATAGAATCCTGCTTACTTTACTCTTGGTTGCTTTGGTCACTTTGCTACCTCCTCGGAAATGGCACTCTGGAGCAGTCTGGCCAGTGCTTCCTTATCTTGAGCAAATTCTAGTTTACTTAAAGCGGAGCAGTCCTTCAAGCGTTTTTGTCCCTTTGTCAAAGCCATGGCAAAGGCAAAGCACGTGGGCAGTCCACAATCCCGGCAGTTGGTCTTGGGTAAAAAGTCGAGTATGTCCTTTGCCTTTATGCTTTCCTTTCTTTCATAAATTGGGGTGATGCTTTCTCGCTTCTCCCATGTGTTGTTTATCAACTCCTTGATATAATCCAGAACCTTTGTAGCATCTTCCTCGCATGTCACCTGCCCCACGCGCATCTCCTGGGGCGTAAGGCTTATTGCCCCTCTCTCTATTTTGAAATTAAGGTTCGGGACTTCGGGGGTATATACGGCATTCTTGATTACGGCGTTAAGGTAAGGGAGAACCTGGCTGATGTCATCACCAAGCTCGGCTGACACGGAAATCCATTCCGGATTGCAGTGATTGCGCCTGATATTGGTCACCTTATAGTTTTGGAGAAGCATCATACACCCTCCGTCTTTGTTCCGTCATAAATTTCAGGGCCTGGAAGAGCTAGCCCCAGCGGCATTGCTGGCAAGCACTCGATCGCTGCTTTTTCCAGTTCAAGTTCTTTCACTACTCGGTTCATCTCGTTGTTCATCTTTTCCCGTATTGGCGCGTATAATCGTTGAACAATGCCTCTGAATACTCATTATCCGCAGCGGGCGGCACATAATTGTAGGTTTTAACCCTTTTGAGTAGCTCCTTTTTGATAGCCTCGTTATCGGCTAGCTTCAGATTGGCAACTTCGTTGAGAATGTTCTCCAGGTTCACAATGCCCACCTGGGAGCCGTCCGGCAGGGTCAATTTCTTCACCATTCGCGCCGCGGCTGCGGGACAGCACGGTTTTTCGCCTGTCATTTTTACCTCCTTGTATATTTGCGCGGCTCCTGTACCAAGATTAATCTTTTACCTCCTGGTTTCATCCTCTTTAGTTAGGGTGTTGGCAATTAACTGAGTAAGCTCGGCCTTGGTGGGCACCCGCCCGGCGCAGACCAACTCTTCGTTGATTACCAGTCCCGGGGTGGTCAAGATAGGATATTCCATTATCTTGTTGATATCTTTCACCTCTTCAATCTCAGCATCAATGCCCAGTTCTTTTACCACCTCTCTGGTGGTCTTCTCCAACTGGTGACATCTGGCGCATCCGGGTCCTAAAATTTTTATGTTCATATTTCTGCCTCCTTTATTTGTTTATTTACTAACTGACTATCAGACCAAAAACATAGCCCGTAACGGTGGC
>DATKVL010000106.1:0-3422 GCA_035530115.1 Dehalococcoidia bacterium
CTCTACCCCCGAGAGTGATACGTGAGGCACTACCTAAATAGTTTTCGGAGAGAACCAGCTATTTCCAAGTTTGTTTAGCCTTTCACCCCTATCCACAGCTCATCCCCTAACTTTTCAACGTTAGTGGGTTCGGACCTCCAGGTGGTTTTACCCAACCTTCATCCTGGCCATGGATAGATCACTTGGTTTCGGGTCTACGCCCAGCAACTATCGCCCTTATCAGACTCGGTTTCCCTACGCCTCCCCTATTCGGTTAAGCTCGCTACTGAACGTAAGTCGCTGACCCATTATACAAAAGGTACGCAGTCACCCCTGCTTCAAACACCCTCCGGGCGTTTTCGCAGGGTTGCCTGACGCTTCTCGCTTACGCTTGAATCGCCAGCCACCCTCCTACTTCGAGCAAGCTTTCAAGACTTGCTCATTTCACTCATTCTTAATTACTTTTGAGTCGCATCGCTACGCGATGCTCCTCGAAAGAATCGAAGAAGTTTCACTCCTCCTTAATATTTTTTGAGTCGCATCGCTACGCGATGCTCCTCGAAAGAATCTCAAAGATGCTTGAAGCAGGGGCTCCCACTGTTTGTATGCATGCGGTTTCAGGATCTATTTCACTCCCCTTCCGGGGTTCTTTTCGCCTTTCCCTCACGGTACTGGTTCACTATCGGTCGATTACGAGTATTTAGCCTTGGAGGATGGTCCCCCCATGTTCAGACAGGATTTCTCGTGTCCCGCCCTACTTGTTCCAACCCTAGTTCCACTCCTGAATTTTCAAATACGGGGCTATCACCCACTATGGCCAGACTTTCCAGACTGTTCTTTTAATTCAGAAGCTAAAGGTTGCAGGCTGCTCCGCGTTCGCTCGCCACTACTTACGGAATCTCGGTTGATTTCTTTTCCTCCAGGTACTTAGATGTTTCAGTTCCCTGGGTTCGCTCTACCCACCCTATGTATTCAGGTGGGAGTGACCCTTGCGGGCCGGGTCTCCCCATTCAGAGATCTGCGGATCAAAGCTTATTGCCAGCTCCCCGCAGCTTTTCGCAGGCTATCACGTCTTTCATCGCCTGTAATCGCCAAGGCATCCACCACATGCACTTATTCGCTTGACCCTATAACGTTAAGCCCTCGGCATCGCTGCCAAAGCGCTATAGGTGTTTCGCATTTTTAACTTTTACTTCCACCGGATTGATTTAAGGATCCGGCTTTCGCAAAGGTTTGTGTCTAATCTGCGACGACTAATCGCAAACTAGCTTGATACAATCAAAAACCCATTTAGTTATCATGCATTCGCTCACACAGGTCTCCCCGCGCTCACGTTTGCGTGAATCACTTTCTTTACTTCTTCCAAATTTTTAAAGAACTACACTTCAGTCATCAGACTTCAGTCGTCAGTTATCAGTTGGCTTTGTCGCAACTTCGTTGCAGCCTTAACTAAAAACTGGCGACTGCCGACTGCCCGCCAGTTGTTGGTGGAGGTTGACGGGATCGAACCGACGACCCCCTGCTTGCAAAGCAGGTGCTCTCCCAGCTGAGCTAAACCCCCATAACTACAGTCGTTAGACGATAGTCGCTAGTCATCAGTTGGCTTTGCCGCAACTTCGTTGCGGCCTCAACTAAAAACTGGCGACTGCCAACTATCATCTGTGTGTTTGGTGGGTCTGGTAGGACTCGAACCTACGACCCCTGCGTTATCAACACAATGCTCTAACCAGCTGAGCTACAGACCCAAAAACAGTCGATAGCTATCAGTCGTTAGTTGTCAGTTTGCTGTTGCGCGCAACTGCGTTGCACAGCTTTTAACTAATAACTAGCGACTAACAACTTTCAACTGCTTTTCCGAACAACCGATGAGTGTAGGCACTCAGCCTTTGGATTCTCTAGAAAGGAGGTGATCCAGCCGCACCTTCCGATACGGCTACCTTGTTACGACTTCACCCCAGTCATGAAACCCAGCGTGGTAAGCGCCCCCCTTGCGGTTAAGCTACCTACTTCTGCCAGATTCCACTCCCATGGTGTGACGGGCGGTGTGTACAAGACCCGGGAACGTATTCACCGCGACATGCTGATCCGCGATTACTAGCGATTCCGACTTCATGGAGTCGAGTTGCAGACTCCAATCCGGACTACGATCGGCTTTCTGGGATTGGCTCCCCCTCGCGGGTTGGCGACCCTCTGTACCGACCATTGTATTACGTGTGAAGCCCTACCCATAAGGGCCATGAGGACTTGACGTCATCCCCACCTTCCTCCGGTTTATCACCGGCAGTCTCATTAAAGTGCCCAACTAAATGATGGCAATTAATGACAAGGGTTGCGCTCGTTGCGGGACTTAACCCAACATCTCACGACACGAGCTGACGACAGCCATGCAGCACCTGTGTATCGGTTCTCTTTCGAGCACTCCCAAATCTCTTCAGGATTCCGACCATGTCAAGGGTAGGTAAGGTTTTTCGCGTTGCATCGAATTAATCCACATAATCCACCGCTTGTGCGGGTCCCCGTCAATTCCTTTGAGTTTCAACCTTGCGGCCGTACTCCCCAGGCGGTCAACTTCACGCGTTAGCTGCGGTACTAAGGAAGTCTCCTCCCCCAACACCTAGTTGACATCGTTTAGGGCGTGGACTACCAGGGTATCTAATCCTGTTTGCTCCCCACGCTTTCGTGCATGAGCGTCAGTATCGACCCAGGGGGCTGCCTTCGCCATCGGTATTCCTCCACATATCTACGCATTTCACTGCTACACGTGGAATTCTACCCCCCTCTGCCGTACTCTAGCCTTGCAGTCACAAATGCAGTTCCCAGGTTAAGCCCGGGGATTTCACATCTGTCTTACAAAACCGCCTGCGCACGCTTTACGCCCAGTAATTCCGATTAACGCTCGCACCCTACGTATTACCGCGGCTGCTGGCACGTAGTTAGCCGGTGCTTCTTCTTCCGGTACCGTCATCCATACAACGTATTAGGTTGCACGATTTCTTTCCGGCTGAAAGAGCTTTACAACCCGAAGGCCTTCTTCACTCACGCGGCATGGCTGGATCAGGGTTTCCCCCATTGTCCAAAATTCCCCACTGCTGCCTCCCGTAGGAGTCTGGGCCGTGTCTCAGTCCCAGTGTGGCTGGTCGTTCTCTCAAACCAGCTACGGATCGTAGCCTTGGTGGGCCTTTACCCCGCCAACTAGCTAATCCGACATCGGCCGCTCCATGAGCGCGAGGTCCTTGCGGATCCCCCGCTTTCTCCCTCAGGACGTATGCGGTATTAGCCTCGATTTCTCGAGGTTGTCCCCCACTCCTGGGTACGTTCCGATGTGTTACTCACCCGTTCGCCACTCTACTCGCAGGGTTGCCCCTACTTTCGCGTTCGACTTGCATGTGTAAGGCATGCCGCCAGCGTTCAATCTGAGCCAGGATCAAACTCTTCAGTTCAAT
>DATKVL010000107.1:0-52527 GCA_035530115.1 Dehalococcoidia bacterium
AATCAAGAAAAGAGGACGTGATACTATGTCAAGGACAGTGAAAATCGAAGATTGTAAGAAGGTAAACTGCTGGGCATTGAGAGAACTAAAATGGGGTGTTCTTTGCATCGCTAAAGAATGCATACACCCAGAGGCTCATACGTCAGAGGAATCCATTAAGAACGGTGGCGATAGGACATGACACTCAATAAAGCTAAAGGACGCATGTTCAAGTCCGTGGGCTGGACATGGAACCCAATATGGGGCTGCACTCACGATTGTAAATACTGCTGGGCTAGGGCACTCACTGAGAGATGGGGAAAAGAGTTTCACCCACAGTTCCGAGAAAAATTCCTAGAAGACCCAATGCCAAACGATGAATCCTGGATATTCGTCGGAAGCATGGGTGATGTGTTCTGTGATGAAGTACCCGACTCTTGGCTATACCAACTAATACTAACCATACTTAGAGACAATTCAAACAACAAGTTCCTACTACAATCCAAGAACCCCCGTCGCTTCCTTGATAAAGATCTTGACCTAGATGCAGTGAAGGAAAAGGTGATTCTAGGTACCACCATTGAGACAAATAGATTAACCCCTTGGACAAAGGCCCCAAGTACACATGAAAGAGCCTATTGTCTCTCACAGATGAAGCTAAACGGATTCAAAACTTTTCTCAGTTTGGAGCCACTTTCAGACTTCGACTTTGGGGAACTTGCTTCATGGATCATGTCGATACAGCCAGAGGCCATAGAAATAGGTCTAGAGAACTACACAAGCCACACCACAAGACCCACAGATGAAAAAATCTGTCAATTAACAAATTGGCTGGATAAAACATGGTTCGAGTACATTCTAAAAGAAAACGTAGAGTCCATTTGCTGCGCCGAACTAAGGAGGCCCGAATAATGAAGTTTGCACAGCCTAAAAACGCGAATTATTATGACCTTGTGAGAACCCCTCACGGTCATATCCCTGCCCCGATGATCAAGTTCTGGTCTTGGCTTCCCATTCCCATCAAGGGACAGAGAGATTGGGGAACCTTCCACTGCCCTGTATGTGGTTCACCGAGTTTCTTCAAAACCGGGTATGGCTGTGATGAATGCCAATACGACAACGAACAGAAGTGGAAAACCTATCATAATCGAGAGAAAAAGCGTAGGAAGTGGAAACGCCTAGAATATGCAATGCTGCCTCTCCTAGTCTTGATAGGTAAAGCCTGGTATCTTCCCTCCATCAAATTAACCCTATTCGAACAAAGAGAAAAATACGGCGGCGAGTTCCTATGGGAGCCAGATCCAGAGGAAGTTTACACAGACTCAAATTGTGCCATCTGCGGCGACCCAATAACATGGGCCGATGAGATACAAGCCCCAGATCACCCTCAATGCTGCGAAGAACATGGCGACTACCTTGAACTCTGCGTTGATTGTTACGAGTATTGGGAAAACCAATCAGACCACAAAGGCTGCATAAGGGCATTCTTCAACAAAAACATTCAGCCCATCGAATACGCTGAACTCAGGAGGGACACCGAATAATCTTCTCAGAGGGCGACCACATAGAGCAGATCAAGGCGGGAACCAAGACACAGACGCGGCGGATCTCAGACAGATACGAGGTAGGTAAGCTCTACGCGGTTCAGCCATGCCGAACCTGCAAGGGCATCCCAAACGGTAGAATCTTGATAACCGCTAAACGCCTAGAGGTAAAGATAGGGCGGCCTCAATGGTGGATGATACTACCAGATGAGGCGGAGGCTGAGGGCGGCTACTCTTCACACGAATATGAGGAACTTTACGAGAAAATGCACCCAGGCTGGATAGAACGGTGGGCCTACCTTTTTCAGTATTACCCAACTGAGGCAATCGAATTGATAGAAGACGGTGAACTCGATGAGGCCATGACAGTCATGATGTCCATAGCATCCCAGCAACTTAGGAAAACCAGTGTTTTAAGAAGCGAGTCTGCGGAGCATCCCGACACTGGAGAAGCAGACACACAACCCGTCCCCGCCTCAAGCGGAAGGGAAAAAGAGGAAAAAACATGAACATGAAAAAAGTAGAACCGCCTAGAAACGAAGTGCTGCTAAAAATATACGACCATGAGAGCCTAGACGAAGAATACGAAAACAAGACCAGCATAGAACTTCTTGAGATAATCGACAAGGCACAACTGGCGAAGGAAGGCGAAAAAGTAGACTGGAAGCCAGTCAATAAGGCAGAGAACGTCTTAATATATCGCCTATCTGGAAACCTTGTAACTGCTTTAAACACCGATTTACGAGAGGAACTAATACGCATAATCGCTAGACAAAACGAACTCATAGAAGCATTCCGTAACCATCGCCACGACAAAGACAAGAGCTACACAGAGAAGCCAATCTGGTGATACTATGAACCCCCAATATTTTTTTTGTACTAACTGCGGTAAAATCCATGAAATATGGAAGAATGATCTACATCATGAACAGTGGGGACTAATCATGCTCTATATAGCTGAAAACACCCCCACCAGCCTTGAAATCGCCGAAAAGTTTGGGATCCACCGAAGATCAGCCCAATATTATCTTAAAGAGTTCAAAGAGTTGGCTGCGAGCGTGATCAAATCCGTCAACTCTAAAGGAGAACGAACACAATGAAATGTTCAATAGAATACTGTGATCACCCAGAATATGCCGAGGGCGTATGCCTATGGCATTACCCTCTATGGGAAACTTGGGGATATTCTGGTGGTTATGAGATTTACCAAACTAGAGGACAAGAAGAAGGCAGAAAACAGTTCAAGAAATGGTTAATGCAACAAAGGCACCAGAACATAATCGACATTTTCACAGAATATGATTGGAATCTAACTCAGGCAGTCAACGAATCAATGGATTCAGATATTAAGAGGACGATGAAAAATGAGTAAAATGGATATTCATAAAATAATCCGTTGGTGGGAAAACGAATTAACAGGCAAAGATCGGACTCGATTGATGGGTTCTTATAAGTGGCATGGAACTGTCCAAGAACGTCATCAAAAAATTAGAGAAATACATGACTCCGCTAAATCAGATAGTAAGAGGATAGAAATAAAATGACTGATACTGATGGTAAGAAATATCCAGAATGCCAACCTTCAATGCTTTGTAAATACTGTGATTACGATTTTGAATGTGGGGACATTATGATGGCTGAAAGGACATCCTTAGAGAAACACAGGAAGAGGTCGATTTAGCTTGTCAAGAACTATCATAAAAGATGATGATTGGGGGCTATGTCCTGCTGCTAGAGAAGATCCGCTTGGCTGTCCATATGGTGGGGGTTCAAGGTCTAACTGTACCGATTGTCAAGATTTACCTATATGGTATTTTGATAAAAATAATAGTTCAGAGGAAACCGTAGACGAAACCAAAAAGAGGACGCCCTAATGCCAGCACATTTTGTCTTGAAAAGATATTTAGAAGGGTTTGAGAAGTATGGCGATCTATATGAAGCCATCAAATCAGGTAAAAAGACAGTTGAATATCGTGATGCTTCAGATCACTGGTGGAATCGACTTATCGAGAAGAGATCTAGATTACTTGGTCAATTCTACAAAGGAAGAAACATAGTATTTCAAGGCAATCAACTGAAACACGATAAAGCCGTGTTTGTCGTAGGATACACCAAGTACCCTCGATTAGTAGCCGATGTCACCAAGATCGTTTATCTCTACGATTCAAACCAACTAGAAACTCACATCACAAACGTAACGGAGGAACTTGGGTAATGCCCCCACTGAAATGTAAATTTACTGAACTTGAATGCACAAAAAACCATGATTGTGATAATTGCATCGTTTTCTGGTACGGATACTACAGAGATACTGGGGAAATAGAAAGCAAAGTGAACCCATCCATTAGCTCCCAGCAACTCGGGACCAGAGAATCTAAAGGAGAAAGGACCGATGCCTAAGCTTCCATGCCCTAAATATCCAGAGAAATGTAAAACGGCTCAAAGATGTGGTGTTGACATCGCATCTGGGGCTTGCACCTATGACCCTAATATTAAGGGCATGTATAAGAAATGCTGCGTCACAGAAAATACCGAACCACCCGTCATATTGATCAGCTACTCAAAAGAATCCATTTACTCCCAGCAATTACGGTCCAAGGAGATGGAAAAATGAAAACACGCGAATACAATTTGGAGACCATAGACGACGAAACAGGCGAATACGTCAAATCAGTAACTACAGAGACAGACACCATACGCTTCTATCTAGGTCCATTCGGTGAATGGTTCACACCATGCGAAGAGGACCAAGAGAAACTGAAGAAACTACTTGAGAAGGCTGACCCGCTTTATGTTCTTAAAGAAGCGAATAAGTCAATCAAGTTAGAACGCCACTGGCTAAAAGATGATCATGGATGGAAAGAAATAGAACGCAGACAACCAACAATCGACGACTTCAAACGAATCTACGGCTCAGATTGGCAGAAAGTCTATTCTGCATGGCAGGAGGATGACCCCAACTGAGCCTTTTTTCCTCAGACTCAATAAGCGGCATTCAATGGCTTGACCGAGCCGTAGAAAACTTTGATCAAGTATGGCCGATACTAAACAAAATGACGCCCATATCAGATGACCTTCTATTTGATTTAGCCTTCAAGGAACATTGGAGGCTTCTACAGAACAATTACCCCGACTTTCTATACGGTAAACGAGTGGCGACAACAAAGGAACTTGTGAATAAACATTCAAGAGGAAGCAGCTTAATTAGAGCCGCTGGAACAGCTAAAATCCTTGACACCATGCAAGAAGGCGAGACATTGTTTTACTGTGGTGTTGAGATCACAAAGAGAAACGGCTCCATTATCTCTAAAGAACTTAGGAGAGTGGAAAAATGAGTCTTAAAGAAGAAGCAAAAACCGTGTTAAACATTCTAATTGATGGAATATATCAGCGTCACGGCTCCCAGCCCTATGAAACATTACCAGAACTTGTTGAAGTCTTAGATGAGATAAGAGAGGAGAGACACCAAACACACTATAAAATTAAGATGGAGTTCAAAGAAGAATGACCAGTAACTCAGATACTAAGAGGACGGTGGAATGATGGGGATTAAAGTTAGACATATTGCAGTAGACTTTGATGGAGTAATATGTCATTATGATGGACACTATGATCCATATAAATTCGGGGAGCCTAATGAAAGCGTAAGGTATTTGCTTGAAGGAATAAAGAAACTTGGCTATGAAATAGTAATATTCACATGTAGAACTAATGGGCAATGGGAGAATCACGACTACAAGAAAATCAAGGTAGCAATAAAGGAATACCTTGAACATTATAATATGCCCTTTGATAAAATCGCCACCCAGATGGATGGAAAGGTATTCGCTACTGCATACATTGATGATAAAGCTATTACTTGGCCTCAGAATCATGTTTCCCATATTTACGCTAATGAGATATTAACTCAACTCGCTAACTTAGAACCATTAATTCTTGATACATCCATTATCAAACACACTAAACGGATGGAGGTAGAATGATGAGTAAGCACAGCTACCAAGAAGGCGTGGTTCTCTGCACGGTTGAGGGCAAACGCAGGGCAGTTCATATCAAGATAAACGCCAATAACTTGGTGGTCTGCCCTGAATGGAAGAAATGCCCGAATCATGGGAAGCCTGACTGTCAGGAAAAACAGATTCATAACGAAATCATAGAGAGAATAAAGAAGAGAAGAGCCAAAAAGACTTCGCCGAACATCGATGTACTTATGAGGTATTTACTTTCAAGGTGAAAAATGAAATGACCCAAGTCGAAACCAAAAAGAGGACATAGAAAAATGGATAGAGTGTATGATCAATCGAATATAAGGCCCCAAGGTATTCCTGAAGATTCTACTCGGTGTATTGCTGAGGTGGTAGATGAAACTGGCTGGCATTTCTATCAATGTAAAAGGAAAAGAGGGTATGGTCCTAACGGTGAATATTGTAAACAACATGCCAAGATAATTGAATCCAGAAGAAAGCAAACAAAGAGGACATAAAAATGGAGAAACCAGATGCTACAATAGTTGACTTCACGGCCGGGAACCGTAGTATCTGGACCCTTAAAGATAGCCCACACATACTCTTCTTAGATAAAGAACCCGATCTCTCATTGCCCCCTGACCTTCTCTGCGATGCCACTAATACCGATCTCCCCCCAGATTCCAAGTTCTTCGCTGTGTTTGATCCACCACATGAATGGGGCAAAAGAAAAAATAGCAGCCTCTTCACCACACCAAACCGAGAAACATGGAACAAGAAATGGCCCTCTCATAGCAGAGAAGCACCGCCGGTCTATTATGGAGCAGATAAGTACCAAACAAAAACCGAGTTAATGCGATTCATCTACGAAACCCAAAGGGAAATCGCACGAGTCCTAATACCTGGCGGGATTCTATTCTTTAAGTGGAGTGAAAACAGCCTAAGCACAAACGAGGTTCTTGAATATCTCCCTCTCTGGGATGTTGCCCTAAGAATCCCCGTAGGATATGCTGGTAAAACAGCCAAACAATCATACTGGCTTCTAATGATCCAAAAACAAGGGCCATGGCCACAAACAGAGTTATTGGATTTCTTCAAATCCACTAATAGCAAATCAAAGAGGATAGAGACATGAGTGAAACTGAATTAAAGAAACTTGTAGAAACCTTCCTTGAAGAGTTCTGGAAGATGAAGCCACTTGAAGATGTGGCAATACGTAATCCTCCAAGTAAACATCAACGGAAACTTAGACAGTTAATTGACATGGTTCGGGTATTTGAGGCTAATTATAACTTGAAGTTTTCCGATCCTCAGAATCTTATCCGTAAATATGAGGGTGCTTAGGATGAAAAAAGTAAGAGTTAGAAGGATGGAATGCCCGTTTTGTGATTGGCACACTTGGGGATTTAAAGATAATATCCGGCAAACCGATTTTGATAAACTATTGAAAAAAACTGCCGATCATATAAGAGAAGTTCATAATAAACACAGTCCTGAAAGATATGGGAGAATGCCATTCATGCCAGATGATTACCCATTAGAAAACGACCTAAAACACGGAGGTGCTTAGGATTTGTCAAGAACTAAGAAAATACCTGAGTGGGTGCTTTATTGGCACGCTTTGGCTTACTTGATAAAACATCCTTGGTTGATTTATCTTTATGATCGTTCAGAGGAAATCCGTAAAGAGGAGGGCGTTTAGGATGTCCATAAGAGAACATCTTGAATCACTGAGAGCCCGTTGCCACATCTGTAATTCTACTCTTAAATTAGATGAAATGGGTTGCCCGAAATGTCCATCATGCGATAAAAAGTTTTTAGAAGCATCTGATTACGAGGCTTCAGCAGATTGGGCCTTAGAACGCATTGATAATGACTCAGATGAGATATGGGTTCTTGATGCTAAATTAATTGACCATAAAGAGGGAGAGCAAGAGGAATGAACAAAATAAAACTAATCTGCGCAGAGTGTGGAGGTAAATGTTTTCACGTTTACCGTGGAAAGGCATCAAGAAAAATTCATGTTGAATGTATTACATGCGGCTCATCAATCCTAAAAGCGGAGGATGCCAAGGATGGGTAAATGCGAGAAATGTGGGTCAGACAACGGTTCCGGAATCTATTGCACTAGCGAAGAATGTGGGTGTGGTGCATTAAAACATTGGAGTTGCAAATGTGGGCACGTTACGCATTATTTCCATGCGACACGGCTGGGGCGAGAAGTTCTCCGCATCCTATTAACGGAGGAGTCAAAGGGTGAGTAAAAGAACGGTTATAACTAAACCTCATGTTTGCCCCAGATGTGGGAATGATGTTCTTGATGAATTACTTGATGGATTGACATATTCAAAGATATTTTGGAGATGCCCAGATTGTCAGTGGGCTACTCCACTTTATCCTTTAGCTAAGTTTAAAATCCATTATCCGGAGGAGCATAAGGATGAGTGAAAGACACAGGCCCACCAAAGCAAAGGAGAAGCTGAGAATCTACGCCCAGCTTCTCAAGATACCCGTAGAGCCGCCATGTGATGCCTGCCCCTGGAGGCTTCACCCAGACAGGGTTCAGGGGTGTGATAACTGTGGGTGTGGCTGGATGTACCTCTACAGGGCGGTGAAGGCATACCAGATTAGGGAGGGCCACGGGGTCCATAAAGCAAACGAGGAAGAGGAGTCCTAAGTAGGTACAGGTTGAAGGATTCTCCCCACTCAACCCATTCATAGATCTTTAAACCATATCCTGACTTCACAAACCATTTTACCGAGAACTGTGAGGACTAAAAGGAACAAAATGGGCAACCTAACCCAGCGTATGGATGTCCTTGATCTCCTCATAAACTGCCTAACGGAACACGAGAAAACGATAGACGGCCTCATTGATCGCCTAGAGAAAGTCATCGCTGTGATCGAGAGATAGGCGATGCGCTGAAACCACAACACCTTATTTATATGCTGATGATAACTAATTCAATATAATGAATACACATATCACCCTAATCCTGCTAACCGTCCTCGGTGCCCTTTTCGTGGCCGTCCTTGGCTGGATAGAATCTGGAGAACCCTTCGACTTCAGGAAATTCGCGGCTAGTATAGGAAGAGCAATACTAGGCGGTTTCCTTGCAGCTTTAATATTCCGAGACATTGAAAACCCAGACATCTGGATATACCTCGTAGCCCTTTTAACAGGAGCAGGCGTAGATGTCGCAGGCCACCGCCTCAGTGGGGCCATCAACCAACTCACAAATAATGAAGACTACGGCTACGGTCCCGTTATAATCCGCGATGTCAACGAATAAGTTTAGCCGCCTCCGACACCGCGCGAGTGTGGCTCCTAGAGTTGAGTATCAATGCCTCATAAAAGAAGTCGAGACGCCCATATACGGCGAACCGCAGCACGCATCGTCAGCACCCACTCCCACCGCGACTACGAGAAAGCGGAGGCTATTAACGTCCTCACGCCGGGACAAGTACTCTTCCATCTCATAGAGAAACTGCCCCGACAAAGGATCAACGATCTCCTCAAGCATAAAGACATGTTCACGAAAGGCGAGATCCTATCCGATGCGCGCGGCCGGGGATCGCAACAGGCCGTCCCAACCGAGTAACCTGTAGAACGGAGAAATGATCGGAAATGACCGACTCTGACCAAAAAGAGACACGGATAACTGCGAAGAAACGAGTCCGAATAGAGAAAGAGTTCGAGGCCATGGGCAGAGGCATCTGGACCTACGCCGACATAGCGGCAGAGATCGGCGTATCAGAGGTCACTGTCAGGAGAGACATGAAGCACCCCTACGCCTTCAAGTACGTCGAGAAACTTCAAGAGAGAAGAGGATCTCTCGTAGACCAACTCATAAAAAGACAGATTAATCAAATAGAGAGCGGGGGCGTAACCCCCCACCTCCAGTTGCTCTATAGAGGGAAGATGATCGATGGTCTTCTACCCAAGAACGTCATCCAGAAAGTTAGTGGGGAACTTCAACAAAAGATAGAGGTGGAGGGGGTTGAACTCAAAGGACTTGACGAAGACGCAGTCGGAGCAATCGTTCAGAACTTCATGGACGACGAGGCGAGAAGACTACGTCAACCAGAGCCAGATGCTATACCGGGCGCTAAAGAACGCCCTGAAGATGGAGTGGATCCCACGGGATAAAGGCAAGAGGCCGTCCGCCAAACAACTGCAGTTCCTTCTGTTGCCTGACTTCGAGGCCTTCTACGGAGGCGCAGCTGGCGGCGGCAAATCGGATGCCCTCCTGATGGGTGCCGTCATGTTCTGCCACATACCCAGCTACGCCGCCATCCTATTTAGGAAGACCCTGCGGGACCACCAGCTCCCTGAGGGGTTGATTCCACGGGCTCATGAATGGTGGGCGAATAAGGCGAAGTGGAGGGGAGACACCAATACCTACACCTTCCCCTCAAGCGCCACAGTCACATTCGGCTACATGGATTCACCCCTAGACCACCTCCGATACCAGAGTAGCGCCTACCAGTACGTAGCGTTCGATGAGGTGCCTCAGCACCGTGAGTTTCAGGTCCGGTACCTGTTCAGCCGGATCAGGCGAACAGAGAAGCTGAAGGACTACAACGTCCCCCTAAGGATGAGGAACGCTGGCAACCCTGACGGCCCTTACGTGCAATGGGTGAAACGACGCTACGTCGACTACAAGACCGCAGTCGCCCCCTTCATACCCGCGAAGATAGAGGATAATCCCGGACTCGACAAGGAGACCTATATTAAAAGCCTCATGTACCTCGAACCCGTCACCCGGGCCCGCCTAATGGACGGCAACTGGGACATAAAGGACGTAGGAAGAATGTTCAGAAGAAGCTGGTTCACAATCCAACTATCCATTCCCTCCGGCTGCCGAGCAATCAGATACTGGGATAAAGCCGCCTCAGAGGAGAGACCGGGCACGGATCCCTCCTACACCGCCGGTGTCCTCATGGCTATGGACGACGAAGGACGCTTCTACATCCTCGACATCCGGCACACCCGAGGCACACCCAAGACTATCGAGGATCTCATAAAGCAGACAGCCGCCCTCGACAGAATGCGGGTTGAAAACGGCGAACTCAGCAGCATCCGAATATACCTGGAGCAGGAGCCCGGCAGCAGCGGTGTCGATGTCATCGACCACTACACCCGCAAAGTCCTAGTGGGACACGCCTTCTACCCGGACAAGGTGACGGGCTCCAAAGCCGACAGAGCCACGCCCCTAAGCAGCACAGCCCAAGCCGGTAACGTCTACCTCGTCCCCGGGATGTGGGATGTAGAAGGCTACCTAGACGAGATGGAGTCATTCCCCGAGGCGGAGCACAAGGACAGGGCCGACGCCAGCAGCGGGGCTCACAGGATGCTCGCTAAGGGCCGCCGACCGATAGGGGGTTACAGCGTCTACCGTCCCAAGGAGATAATGAGATGAGCTTCACATTCATAAGTTGCCCTAAATGCGGGGAGGTCATCCACCTTGAACGCATCGGCTCCGCCGGCGTGCCCATGGTCAAGGATAGCAAGCTCATCAAATGCCTCGCCTGCGGCAAGGTCTTCCGCACCGCCGGGAACACGTGGAAGGAAGAGCACGGACACCTAGAGGATTAGAATTGCAGTTCTGTAAATGCGGGTCCATTATATCCATCGAAGCCTGCCCATCCTGCCCGCCCCAGATATGGACGTGTCCCCAATGCGGAGAGCAGACGCTGGTCGAAGCCGCCCCCGAGGATCAGTACGCGGACGTGATTAGAAGGTTCAAGGAGAGACAAAGATGAGTAATCCCAACAGGTTCGCCAAGTTCCTGGAAGACGTCTCCACCAGAGTCATGGGGACACGCCCACCTTACCAGCCCGCCGCCGCGTCGAGACGGATCGAAGGCGAGCGGACGGACTCCTTCTACCTTAATGAACGGGCGAGGTTCAGGGAGCAGAAGACATCCGATAAGAAAACCAAAGTCACAGGGATCGAAAGCTTCTACACTTGGTATGAGACAGACGGCGTCGTCTTCGCATCCGTCAACGGATTATCTGAGGCCGCCGTCGGCCAAGGTTATCACACCGCCATCAAGGAGGACGAACCTAAGCAGGCTAAGGAGCTCGTCGACGAGTTCGGCAAGGCCATGAACCTCGACGTCCTGCTGCCTAACATCTGCAAGAACATGCTCATCGCCGGGTTCTGCCCCGTCGAGACGAAGATCAACAAAATACCGTCCAAATCCGCCCTCAAGATCATCCACCCGAAGACCGTCAAGGAAATAGTCCTAAACCAGGACGGCTCGGTAAAGCACCTAATCCAGAAGGCGCAGAACACCGGCGGCGCAG
Organism: Dehalococcoidia bacterium; assembly: GCA_035530115.1. Taxonomy (GTDB): domain Bacteria; phylum Chloroflexota; class Dehalococcoidia; order GIF9; family AB-539-J10; genus RBG-13-51-36. The sequence continues at coordinate 11,801 of DATKVL010000107.1, forward strand.
ACGTCACGATACTCGGAAACACCCTCACCCTCTTCATCCACAACCAGATCGCCAACGACCCCACAGGCACCAGCATCGTAAAACCCGTCGAGTCCCTCCTCGCCACGAAGAAGACAGCCATATCCAACATCGACAAGATCATAGAGAAACGGATGTTCCCCGACATCATCTGGAAAACCACCCGAGACCCCGCCGGCCTCAAAGAACTGCTCTCCCAGAAAGAAGTCGACGAAGACCTAGTCCTCGGCTGGCTAGAGGAAGGCGAACTGGCGAACGTCGCCCAGATCATCGAGGTCCGCGGCAGCACCCGATACGAAGGCTACATTGAACACGTAGACCGCCTCATCTACAAGGGACTCTACGCGCCCGACCTCTACTATTGGAAGGACGCCACCCTCGCCAGCGCCCGCGAACTCACGGCCATGGTAGACCGCAACATCAACGCCATCCAGCGGAACATGGGCAGAGGCGTGGAAGCAGGGTTCTTCGACCGCCTCATGGCGGCAAACAAGCTGGAGGCGGAGCCGAAAGCCATCTGGGGCGTTGAGAAGACTGGCGCCGAGGACCTGCAACTTGAGAGCATAGTCGCTACCGCCATAGAGGTCGGCATGATCGGGCCCAAGCAACTGGCGTTACTTTTGAAGATAATGGGTCTTGACCTCGGCGAGTTGGGTTACGAGGTGCCGCCTGAAGCCCCGGAGGAAGAGCCCCCAGAGGAGGAGCCTCCTGAAGGGGAGCCTGAAGAAGAACCAGAAGAGGAAAGCTGATTGAATAATGTCTAGATACATCGGTGTCTACACTGATCGGGGGATGACAATAGAGCTCCCCGAAATACTCTTAGACGGCAAACTTGTACCGCTCCTCAAACAGGCTGCGACCTACCTCGTCAAGGTAACGGTGGACACGGACAGCACAGAGGTCGCAATAGTCCTGACATGGTACGAAGTGAGCTAGTTGAGCCGCCACATTATGATCGGACAGGGAGCCCAGCAACGCGAGACCGCCGACCTAACCCGGCGCCTCAAAGGCATCCAGACAAACTACCGGTTCGGCATCATAGACAAGGCAAGGGCCAAGGAGGCGGGCGCCCGAGTCATAGAAGACCACTACCAGACCCTGCTCAGGCTAACCCGGGGACGCCTCGGCTATTCCTTGGGCCGCCCCGTCACCCTCGCCCCCGAGGATCAGCGCCGCCTAGACAGGTGGCGAGACGAAGCCATCAAGGACTGGAACACTATACTGGACGACGTGAAATAACCGAGAAGAAACCCACCAAGTAAACCTTATATAACCACGTTGCACCCTGTTATATGGTGAACAGTTTGGGAACAACCAAATATATCAAGGTCTCAGAGGAGACCCACCGAGCTCTGAATGCCCTGAAACGGGGTGGAGAGAGCAACGACGCAGTGATCCGGCGTCTCATCGTATCCCACGTGAAACCCATCCTCGGCGCACTCACTGAGTGGATGCGGCTCAGTATAGACCCCCTTCTGGCGGCTGAGGGGTTGAATCAGTCTCCTAATTAAACAGTGAAAGGTGAAGATGATGAAGGCTAAAGGAAGATATACTCCTTGGGTTGGAAGCAACATCTTTATTTCGAAAGAGGAACTTGAAAAATCCGCAAGAACATTGATAGGTAAACCCGTGAAAGCCAACTTTAAAGAAATAGTTGGAATCATAATTGATGCGGAATATAGGGATGGAGGCATAGACTACGAAATGGAACTTAATGATCCACGCACAGAATACATGTATCGAGAACGACTTGAAGATAATATCTTTGAAGTTGTTTTTACAGGCCTCAGTCTTAATGAAGATAAGAGTTTATCCGAAACTAAGATAGGTGAAGATAAGTGACTCGTGAAAAGGATACACGGGAAGCCCCTACGACACCAACAGCCGAAAATAAACCATCACCACTAGGATCTGACACTTCATACCCATCTATAATAGAGGCTATAGACATCTACATAGCCCTAGAACACGATAAGAACCAAATGATAAAGGATGTATTTCCTAGAGCCCGCACCATACAACCAGAATGGAGTGGGGGAAGCTTCTATGATGCATTAAAAATACTTGGAGAAACGGCACCCTACGATCTTGCGATGAAAAGCCAAGACGCACTTCTTCAAACAGTGATTGGAATAGAAAGATACTATGATATAGAAGGCCATGATAACACCGTTGACATTTTGAATCTAACTAAGCGAATATTACTTTATCATAGTTAACCCACCAAAGAGGTGGAGAAGCATTAATGACCCTATCCCATCTTCACGAATATAATCCGAGGACTAGCGACTATTGGCGTTCACCCATCGGGATAGCCCACCGCATAGAGATGCTCAGCCAGAGCTTCACATACCAGATAGTCAACAACAGCCTTATGTTCTACGGCTACAGCGCCGGCATAACAAGAGTACGCTGGGCCACAAACCCCGGCGCCTCAAAAACAGGACCATGCGATTACTGTGACTCGCAGAACGGACGCATCTACCGGAAGGGGCAATTCCTACCGCCCTTGCCAGCTCATAATAAGTGTGTGTGCGGCTGGGAACTCATGTTCGATCCGAAGGAGATACCGAGCTACATAGTATAAAACTCTATAAACCCCTGGGTCCCCTAAGTGAATGTAGCAGGTACGCCGTCGCCAGTTTTAGTTTTGAGCCTGTAGAGGATAGAAGATATAGGTGAAAACGTTGAATAACGAAGAAGTGTTGAAGATGATCAACAGGCGGATAGACGACCTCTCCAAGTCATACAACGTCCTCAACGATAGCCACCAGAGACTGGAAAACGGCTTCATCGAGATGAAGACGGAGTGGAGGACCACGAAGAGCTGGGTCAAATTCATATTCGGCACAAGCCTGCTAGGCGCCCTCATAAGCCTGCTGACCGTCCTAAGAACGTTCGGGGTGATCTAATGGTCGACTGCGAGTTCCTCTATCATGAGGTTAAGAAGACCTGCACTAACTGTAGGGGCTGGTTCTGCCTCTCCCGGGGAAGCCGGAAAAAGCTCCTAGATACGGCGATGTGCACGGACGAGGAGGCGTGGATTGAATGCCCTCGCTACCTTGAAGTCCACCCGGAACTAGAGCCAGAGGTAGAAGTCATAGAACTGCCGCCCACCGAGGAAGTCATCACCATCACCGGGGTCGACGTGGAAACCATCAGAGTCGTCGTTGAACCCGAGCCCATAGAAGCACGAGTGCCGACTTCAGTCCCGTCGAGTGACTGCCCCTACCTGGGGCCCATCCCAGAGGGCGAACACGGGTGCTGTGACTACTGGTGTTACGCTAAGGACGAGCGGCTTCGAAGCGTTAAAAGCTGTAAGAGCAGGCCGTCGTGGCGAGAGTGTATGCGGCGGCTTAAAGCCGAGAAGGCGGGTGTGAAGTATGCCTTGGGATGAGACGGATGACTACATTCGAAGCGGCCACGGCTCCACGGACTGTGACCGAATGAGAACCAAGACACTGAGCGCCGCCCAAGGTATCAAGGCCATAATCTGCTTCAAAGGGGACAAGTCCTCAATCCAGAGCTACCTATTCGCAAAGGATAAGGGGTGGACCATGTCGAAGGCGAAGACGTGGTTTAAAGCCCACAGCGAAAACGTGGAAGAGCAGATCAAATGGATGGATCTGAAAAGCGAGCCGAGACAAAAGGAGGTCTTCATTGGATTCCATACACGTTGACTTCAAGCGCATCCTAACCGACTTCCTCAGCCTCTTCGGAGAAGCTGGCCGCCGCAAGTACGATGACTTCATAAAACAGTACAGCCTCGATGCGACAAAGTCCTACGCCTCTCAACTCACCCGAGAATGCCTAAACGGAATATGCGAATCTTTCCAATGGGCGACGCCCCTCATACAATACCTGAAGAAGGACGAGGAAGCCAAATACTACAAAGTACGAGCCCTCACCGCCACCCTCAGCATGAACGCCAACGACTACAGCGACCTAGAGGAGATCGAACGCAGCGCCCGCACCCTCACATGGCGGCCACTCAACCTGAACCACGACCCCCGCCAGATGCTTCCCTTCCCCCAGAACCGCGTCGACTGGGCGGAGTACGAGGACCTAGCCGTCGAAGCCATCATACGCATCGACAACGAGCAGGCTGACATCCAGGACAAACTAGACAACGGGGACATAGTCAACCCCAGCATAGAGGGCGAGCCTCGGGGCGGCTACCGCACAGAGGACGGACGCAATGTACCGAAGTGGTATAACTTTACCTGTCTCGCCCTCCTAGAGAAAAACGCATCCCTTCCAGGGGTCCCGACGACCATCGGCTTCGAGCCGCTGTTCCTAAATGAGGCCCTCGGACATAGCCTTGTAGAGAGCCTGAGTATGGAGCAAGAAAAAGAGAAAAACACAATGTCTAACCAAGAAGAGGTTGAACTCGAAGAGGCGACCGAATACATACTCGCCGAGGCACGGTGGACTAGAGCCTACATCAACGATCTGCCAGACGGCAGCTTCGCCGTAGTCGAGCCGTGCGCCGACACTCGCAAGGACGCCCGGCACCTGCCTTACAAAGACGCCGCCGGAAAAATAGATCTCCCGCACCTGCGTAACGCCCTGGCCCGTATGGACCAGATCATAAGCGTCTGCAACGGAAGCGATGAGGCTCTGCGCCGGAAGGCACGGGCTGAACTGATCCCGCTCGCTAAGAGGCTTCTGCCTAACAGCAAGTGGGCTCAGGAGAAGACCGTCCAGGAGGCGCTAGCCGAGAAAGGCATACAGGGCATGGACGTCTGCGGCCAATGCAAGTTCTTCACGGACTTGGAGAACGTGACCACGGAAGCCCCGGCAGCCCCGGGGAGCGACGCGATCGTGACGCACACCGCCGGAGCCATCGGCCCCGGCATCGGAAACTGCAGCGTCGCCAGAAGACGCGTAAGGAAGGCCGACTCCGTCTGCACTGACGGGCGGCCTCGAGATCAGCCTACGAACCTGGATAGGACGATTGAAACCATGACCGAGATTAACCTGAAATCCGAGATAGCGGATCTGAAGAACACCGTCTTACAGGAACGGCAAGCCACCAACGAGGAGCGTCAGAAGAACATCAAAACGCTTCAAGAGATGGTCGAGAAAGACAACAAGATCGCCAGCCTAACCAAAGACAAGAGCCAGAACACATCCGAGATCAAGCGCCTTAAGGAGGAGCGGCTCCGACTCAGAGAGGAAGGTGACCGCCAGAAAGAGGATAATACCCGACTGGAGGTCCAGGTAGGGTCTACCGAAAAGGATCTCTCCTTCTACAAGGACGAAAATAAGAGGATCAACGAATCCATCGAGGCGACTCGACATACCATCGCAGAGACCAAGGAAGCCCTCACAAAGGCATTGACCAAGACTAACGACGAATCAACGAAACGCGCACAAGCCGTGCAACAGGCGATCAACGCCGAAACCGACAAGGCACGCGCGATAGAGGAACTCGCCATATCGACCGCCGAGGTCGCCGCCAGGACAAGGGAACTCAGCGACTTCGCGATGCGGCTTAACGAGTACGCAAAGAAACAGATCACCGATGGAAAAACCATAGACGAACTGCGGAAGAAACACGGCGACCTAGTCGAGGAATACCGGAAACTCAAACAAGACTACAACACATTGAAGGACCGGAAGAAGATCCGGGTCAACGTGAGGACATGAGGTGATGAGAAATGGCAGCACCAAACTACCCCGTTGAGGGGCTAATCGGAAAGATAACGCTCGGCGGAACCATCATCGGACACCTGCTCGGTGTAGAGCTGAGCGGCGACCGATCAGTGACACACTACAGGGCTATGGGGACTTACGACGCCACCACGCTACTCCGCGGCCGTAGGAACTATGAGGGGAGCGCCCGCAAAGCATTCATCTGCGGGGACTTCCTGACGCTGTTCCGAAACAACTGCGGAACCATAGCAGGCACATTCTACCCCCGCTACGGCCACTGCACAGGCGGCACAGCCGCGTGCGGAACCATAGCAGGCTCACTCATCTTCACGGGCTGGCGCCTAACCGGCTGGGAAGCCGAAGCGGAGGCCGCGAAGATCGAAGAGCTAACCTTCGCCATGTACAACGTCAGCCAACCTTAAACCCCGCTGAAACACCGTCCATCCTTCCCCCCCGCCTTTTTATAGGGGATCCCTGTAGAGTGGAGCTCAAAGTCAAAAGCTGACCGCGCATAAGTGCCTGCGCGATAAAAATTGTGGCACTCGGCGGACTAAATCGGGCATGCCGCCGTTAAACGCCGCCCACCAAAAAAGGTGATTAAAGAAATTGAGTAAATCCGAAATCGAATCCCCCATAGAAGTGTCAATCGACACCAAAGGCATGGAAGACAGACTCAACAACAACTTCAACCTCAAGTTCAAGAAGCTAGAGGAGATGCTCACCGCACAAGAGAAGACAGAGGCTCTCACCGAGAGCGTAGGCGACAACAAGTTCGTCGACTACGACTGGCGTGAAGGCATCGACGAGATGCTCAGAAGCTTCAGGCCGAGCGACAACATCCGCACCGACGCCTGGCAGGACAGGCGTCCGATCGAGAAGTTAGCCATCCGCACCTACGACGAGAAAACCAAGAAAACCAGCTATAAACTATCCGAGAAGCTAGTCGAAACCATCGGAACCATCAGCACGACTACCTGCTGCATCCCCGAGGTGTGGGCCGACAAGATCGAGCGCGACCACGTCTACCCGGGCAGCGTCTTCCTAGACGCATGGTTCGTAAGATGGTACGACGACATCAAGGGCAAGCCAGGCGACAAGATCAACATCTGCCGCGTGGCCCCCGCAGTATGTACCGACCTAACATGCGAGGAACCCGCAACCACGGCACCCGTGGTTACGTGCCCCGCCATCGAACTGCACCACGACGTCTGCGCCACCGCTATCTGCAAGAACACCATGGAGACCGTGCAGTACGGTCTCGTAGACGCCATCACGGAAGGCCTCGGCAGCTGCCTGCAGGTCTGTGTGGACAACTACTTCTTCGACGTCGCCCTCGCCGGCGACAACGCCGGAACACTGACATGCACCGGCCCCATGGCCGGCTCCATAATCGTCGAGGCGATGGGAAGCATGATGGCTGGAACTTACAAGCCAGTCAAGATTATCATGCACCCCGTCGTCTGGGCTTCGCTGATGCAGGACACCAACTTCAGCTATGCTAACAGGTTCGGCGCCAGAGACGCCATTCTAGGCGGGCGGCTTGAAGAGGCTTACGGCCTCGAAATCAACGTGGCCCCGAAGGGCACGCTGCTCATCGGCGGCGGAACCTACCGGACACTGCTACTGGCCAACGGCGCCCTCGCCGGTGCCCTGAAGCACGGGATAACGATCGAGACGGAGTACTCGCCACGCCTCCAGAAGAAGTGGATAATTGCCGACATCAAGTATGGCGGCACGCGTCTGCACCCTGACGGGATCTTCTGGATCGAGACGGTCGAGTCCCCGTTCTCCTGCTAGCCAACTAGACCAGGCTGACCTTCTTTCCCCCCGGGTTTTTACGGGATAATAGTTTCATGTATTGATGGAGATATGAAATTGGAGAAGAGAGAGATCAAAGTAAGTTCAACAAAGAGATTCAAAGGCAGCGCCCCACCAAACTTCTATTCAAGAGAGTATTTTCTTGAGGGGGAGGGTAGCAACTATGGCAGGGAGCCGTTCGCGCCCTACGACGAGTCGTACCTAATAAGAAACCGTGAGCTCGTCAAAAGGATACTATCCGTCGCACCTAGACTAAACACGGTTCTGGTTCTCGGGGCAGCCCGGGGCTACCTGGTCCGTGCCTTCCGTGAGCGCGGCGTCAACGCCGACGGAGTAGACTTGAGCCGGTGGGCCGTGGAGAACTGCGCCGAAGGCGTCGAGCCCTACATGTATTGGGGCGACGTATGCGACCTCAGTAAATGGGTTGACGGGGGGGTTGACCTCGTCGTGGCCCTCGACGTGCTAGAGCATATTCGAGCCCCGGATGATGAAATACCGTATGATGAATCGCTCTATAAGGCGCTAGATGAGGCGGTCCGAGTTGGCTGTATGGTGCTGCTTGACGTCCCCATAATGCCCCATGACGATGAGCCCGACCAGAGCCACGGCACCGATAAGAGCCACGTAAGCTGCTACTCCAAACACTGGTGGATAAGACAGTTCATGGAGAGGGGTATGGAGCCCTTCGGTCAGCCCAACGAGTACGCCTATCCAGAGGAGAAGGAGGACTCGCCGTGGCCGGATAAACATGACCACGGCTACACCGTCTGGTTCCGCCGCCCCATCCCCACCCCGACGGCTGAGAACATAACGTTAACGCCGGTCGCTAAGGGAAGTCAGGACTTCAAGATTCTGTGGTGGGCTAACGCATTCTTCTGTGGAACCGGGTACGGGGTAGGCACCGCCGGCGTAGTCTTTGACCTATTAGAACACTATAACGTGCGGAACCTCGCCTTCTACGGGCTTGAAGGAAAAGCAATGGGGTTCAGCACCCCGATAGGCGGTACCCCCGTAAAGGGTCGACGCCCACTCATAACGTACCCTAAACGGTTCGACCAGTTCGGGTCGGACGCCGCGAAACTCATCTGCGACCGATGGAAGCCCGACATCATGGTCACACTTTTCGACATCTGGATCGACGAGTCACTAAGCCCCATAGGTCCACCGGGTTGGCTGAGCAGCATGCACCCGTACTGGGTGCCGATCATACCCGTGGATCATGACCCGATCCCGATGCCCACGTTGGTGCCCGCGAGGAGGGCGTATAAGCCGGTAGCTATGAGCAGGTTCGGGCAGAGGCAGCTTGAGGCTAACGGCGTCTCCTCAACATACATCCCGCACGGCGTTGAAACATCTGTATTCAAGCCTTCGGAGGACAAAGTGGTGAGTCGGCAGCACCTTCAGGACATATCGGTTCCGCTCGTCGCCGGTAAAGCTGAGCCGTGGCCCGAGGACTGCTTCGTCATCGGCAAGGTCGCCGCCAACAAGGACACTAAACGTAAAGGCTTCGACAAGGACGCCCTGGCTCTAAACATATTCTTCGAGAACAACCCTGACGCTAAGAAGGATACCCGGGTCTTCATGCATACGCTCCCCCGCTTCCCCGGCGGCTTCAACATAGACCACTGGTACGACATCTGCGGTGTCGCACAATACGTGAAAGTCATAGACGAGTTCTTCTGGTGGCAGGGCTTGACCCCCGAGGATATGGCGAAACTCTACGGCGGCTTCGATGTACTATTGAATGCCAGTCGCGGCGAGGGGTTCGGCATACCCATCATCGAAGCAGCCGCCTGCGGGGTGCCGACGATAGGAACCAACTTCACGGCCATGCCCGAACTCATAAGAGGGCACGGCTGGCTGGTGGAGAAATATAACCGGGAACTCACGGCGGCGCTCAGTTTCATCGCGTCTCCGAGCGAGTACGAGATGGCGCAGCACCTAGAGGATGCCTATAACAACCGCGACAAAACTGCACAATTCGGCGAGGCGTCGAGGAAATTCGCCCTGAACTACGACTGGCGTAAAGTAATTGTGCCTTTGTGGGTCAACCTCATAGAGGAGATACGGGAGGAGATGCGTCCAAGAACCCTCGCGGAGAGGAGGATGATGACATGAGCGTCATGGTCGGCGTCCCAGTTAAGAACTCGGCGATTTGGCTCGCCCGCTTCCTTGAGCAGCTTGAGAAACTTGAGGACGTGTCCCGCGTCATATTCAGTTATGGCTTTAGCCGCGACCCTACGCTTAATATCTTACAACAGTATGAGCATGACACTAAGCACCCGACGGAGATAATCGCTGAGCCGTGGATGCCCGGACCCCTATCCGCCGCTGAGATCGCCCCCGTCTACAAGGACTTCCAGGAGATCATCGGCGAGGAGGGCTGGGAGGAGGAGACCCACTTCCTGCTTCTCGACGCCGACATAATGCATGCCCCCGCCGACCTGATCCAACGCCTGAAGAAACATGACAAAGACATCATCGCCCCCTTCGTGTGGGTTGACAGATCGAACCCCCGCCAGTTCTTCGACATCCACTGCTTCCGAATATATGAACACCGGTTCCACCCCTTCTCGCCACCCGACCCCAACAACGGAGAGCCTTTCGAGCTAGACAGCGTCGGCAGCTGCTACCTCGCCAAATACGAGCCATTCAAGCTTGTCGACTATGAGAACCCGCACCCACATATACGGTTCTGCGAGAACGCGTTGAAGGAAGGCTACGAGGTCTGGGCTGACCCAGGCACTGAGGTGCTGCACCTCGACGATATGAAGCTCGGCATAAAGAAGACGGCAATCGAGACGTTGAGGGGGCAGCCCTTCAACCCACCACCATACATAATGAAGGACGGCACAGTCGTTGACGGCGAGCAGATCGCTAAGGACGCCATCGACGCCTTCGTCTGGGGGCGAGCACCGAAATGAGGTTCTGTAAATATTGCAACCGGAACGTCCGACCTCATAAAGGCTGGAGCTGGATCGGCTTCATCTTCGGCTTCGGCATATTCTACCTAATATATTACCTATTGAAGACGCCGTGCTGCCCCATCTGCGGATCCAGACTAGGGCGGCTGAGGCGAGACTAAAATGGCTGTTGAGACCCCGCAGGTTCACGGCGTGGAGAACCCGGTCTACTCGGTGGTTATCCCCATCCGAGACCGGTGCGGCCACGCCCTCCGTCTCTGCCTGAAAAGCGTGGAACTGCAGACGCTTCAACCCCTGGAGCTAATCATAGTCGACTACGGCTCCACCGAGGAAAACCATGAGAAACTGATGAGACTACTCCCAGACTGCACCGTCTACCACTGTAAGACAGATGCACCCTGGAGCCTCTCCGTCGCCCGAAACATAGGGCTCCGACGGGCCACGGCGAGGACGTCGTGTTCCCTGGATGCCGACCTGATAATGGAGCCCCGCGTCCTCGAAGTCGCCCACCGGATACACACCGCCAAACCACGCACCTATATGAGCACCAATGTGACAATCCTAGACTTTGCGGCCGTAGACCCCGCCACCCTCACGCTTCCAGAAGACTACGACAAACTAGCTTTAGCACGCTGGACCTTTGGGTCAGAGGGATGGGGCGGCTTCGTGAGCGCCTCCACCGATTGGTGGCACGAGTGCCAGGGCTTCGACGAGCGCATGACGGTCTGGGGCTCTGAGGACGTGGATATGTGGAAACGTGCCGCCAGGGCGGGAATGAGTCGCTACCGGCTCTACGTCGCCGGTGAAGAGGGAACCACCGTATATCACGTGCATCACCCGAGCATACCGGTGAACGCAATTAGGGCTAAAGATAAAAAGGTCATAGCGGCCATAAAGCAGAACTCACGGTGGGCTCGAGTCACTAAGGGTGTGAGGCGTAACGACGAAGCCTGGGGGCTGTGGCGTGAAGATTAGCGCCGCCCTCATCGCCTGGTGTGAGGCGGAGACTATAGACCTCTGCCTTAAATCCCTCAAAGGCCACGCCGACGAGGTCGTGATCTCCGACACAGGTAGCTTCGACGGAACCGTCGGCAAGGCTCGGGAGTGGCTTGACAGACTAGACTTGCCGGGCGAGGTTTTCAGCGTCACGATTCGAGGGCTCGGTCAGGCCCGCCGGGCAGCGATAGAGAAATGCACGCATCCGTGGATACAACTGGTAGACGCGAACATCGTCCTCACTGAGGCATTGAAGAAAGAGCTAAGACAGTCTGCTGAGGGAGGGCGTCCCGGTATGGTTCGCAGCTTAAACCTGATGGGCGACTATGAGCATTACTTCACATCCCTCCCGTTCCATGCTCATCATAACGTATTATTCCCCCGTGACGCAATTCGGTGGCGAGATGACTTCGACTACCCTCTTCCAGTCTCGGGGCGAATCCTGCTGAATAATTGGGCAGTGAGCCTCAGCCGGGTAAGGCCGGCGTGGCGCTACTGGCTCCGAGGTGAGCCCTTCAAACCGGAGACGGGTCGCGAGTGGCGGACGCCGGAGAACCGGCAACTGCAATGGCAATTCTCGGGCGGCCATCACCCCTCACTCCTGGAGTACGTAGAGGCCGAGGAGGGACTGACCCTTGAGGACGTGAAGCGCATCGCCCCCACCTGGTTCCTAGACCTGTTGCAACGCTATGCAGCACCATTAAAGGAGAGTCACCGGCAAGGGCTTCCCGAGGTTATTAGGGAAGAACAGAGAAACCCACGGTACAAGTTGGTCTATGAGGGAGGTGAAATCGTTGGGCGATGGCCCGAACTCTAATGTAGCTGAATCATCAGGAATCCAATCGTCTAAACCCAAAGTCTCGTTAATAGTGACGAGTCATAACCAGATTATGTATAGCCAGATGATGTATTCTTCTCTGAAAAAGTACACTCGATACCCCTATGAACTTGTCTGGGTTGATTGTATAAGCACCGATGGAACGAGGGAGTGGCTTAATTCGGAGCTACACAAGGAAACCGTGAAAGTCTTCGTGCCAAAAATTGGGATAGGCGAGGCGATGAACATCGGCTTCAGTAAATGTAGCAAAGAAAGCGAATACATTGGTGACTTGGACAATGATTTGATTCTAACAGAAGGTTGGCTTACGAGATTGATCCAGCATATGGAGATGGACAAGAAAATAGCAGTGTGCCAGGCACTATGGAGTCTCCGTGGAAAAGATCCGGAGAAAATACATGAATTTGCACGGACTATAAAGAATAATAACGGCTTGAAGAAAATGTGGTGGGTTAATGGGAGCCACACCCTCTTCAGAAGAAGTGCTCTTGAACAAGTTGGACTTTGGAACCCTATTTACTGGATGGGTGAAGATAAGGATATTGGGATACGGTTATCAAACGCTGGCTTTAAGAATGTAATTGCTTTGAATACATGTGTTTATCACTTTCAGGGGAGAACTACTAGCGTGATAGAAAAAACTGATCCAGAATGGAACAAACACAGGATAGAGTCAAAACGTTTATTAGATAAACTGTATGGTTCACGTAAACGGTAGGCTGGAAAATCGCTGGATTGAATGTAGACTTGCTAACATATGAAAACGTTCTATCTAGATCCAAGATGAAAAGTGACATAAATAAACACCTGACTCGCCTCTATAAGCTAACTGCCAATATCCCTTTTAAAGAAAAGGTTGTAGTAGAACTTGGGGTGAGAAGTGGAGAGTCTACAACAGCATTGTTAGCTGCTGTAAACGATACAGGTGGGCGATTAATCAGTGTGGATATAGCAGAATGCAACAAGACTAGAAGACGATTGAAAGGAGAACCCAATTGGTCTTTTATCCATGGAAACGATATAGAGATCATCAAAGAATGGGACAAGCCAATAGACCACCTATTCATTGATACGAGCCATACCTTTAAACACACTCTTGCAGAACTCCGTGAATGGGGGGACTGGGTTAAAGAAAATGGAATAATGTCCCTTCACGACACAACTGCACAGAACTATCCTGATCTTATGAAAGCAATAGAAAAATATCTTGAAGAGAATCCAACATTTTTATTTACTAATTATCCCGAGTGTTTCGGTCTTGGTGTTATACAAAAACAGTCTAATGCTTTACCCAAGGAGTATTGGGAAGCTTGTAGATGGTATTTGAATGATGCTTACGACTTAGATATAGATGATAAAACATCTTTTTATCCACAGAGATATTACGAAATTGCTGACGTATTAAAATCATTGGAGCCAAACCCCCAAAAAATATTGGAGGTTGGTTGCTTAACTGGTTACGGCATCAACATTTTGGAAAGTAGAGGCTTTGAGATCTATGGAATAGAAATTTATGGAAGGGCAATAAGAAAAAGGGTGTCTGATCACATCATTAAGGCTTCAACGGAGACCTTGCCCTTCAGGAACAAAAGTTTTGATGCCGTGATTAGTCTTGGAGTCCTGGAGCATATACACAGATCCGGCTTGGATAGGGTCCTCCTTGAAATGGACAGGGTCGGTAAAGCAAACATCCATAGAATACACATGAAAGGTTTTGGTCGGTTTTGGAATCGTTCTTGGCACATAACGGTCGAAAACATAGGTTTCTGGAAAACCTTGCTTGAAAAACTTGGGATTGGGGAGCATTGGCACTTGTATCATGAACCTTAATAATTCTTAGGAGGAAAATATTGATGAAATGTCTCGTAACCGGGTCCGTTGGCTTCATTGGAAGCCATCTAGTTAACTACCTGAAATCCAAGGGGCACTGGGTAAGAGGGGCCGACATAAAAAGTAGAAGCGATTGCTACCTAGAAACCAAGGAAGACGAGTTTCTACAGATCGATTTGAGGCTCTTCGAGAACGCGGTTTCCGCCCTAACCGACGTTGACTGGGTCTTCAACTTGGCGGCCGACATGGGGGGCATAGGCTACATCACCGAGTACAACGCCCCGATAATGCATAACAATTCCCTTATCAACCTCAACATGCTTAAGGCATCCCGCCTCGCCGATGTGAACCGCTACTTCTTCAGCAGCTCGGCGTGTACCTACAACCGCGACCTCCAAGCGGAACCTCATTCCCCGCCCCTTAAGGAGAGCAGTGTATTACCGGCCCACCCAGATTCGGCCTACGGGTGGGAAAAGCTGTACGCCGAATTGCTTTGCAAGAGCTACGAACATGACTACGGGCTTCCCGTTCGGATTGCCCGATTCCACAATATTTACGGCACCCACGGGACTTACACGGGAGGGCAGGAGAAGTTCCCGGCCGCGGTCTGCAGAAAGGTGGCCGAGGCTCCTGATGGGGGCTCGATCATTCTCTGGGGTGACGGCAAACAGAGGCGGAGCTACCTCTGGGTGGACGACTGCTGCGAGGGTTTCTACAGGCTGACTCAAAGCGGTTTCAGTGATCCGGTTAACATCGGCACGAGTCGGAGCGTCGGCGTGGACGAGCTGGCGCACGTGGTTATGGGGATAGCTGGGAAGAACCTGACGATTGAACACGATCTCTCGAAACCACAGGGTGTCCGAGGAAGGAACGCAGACTTAACCTTGCTTCGCAAGGTTTTGGATTGGGAGCCAAAAGTCAGTCTTGAAGATGGTATATCTAAACTCTATCACTGGATTGAAGAACGGGTGAATTAAGAGCTAAAGCTGAACGATGTTATCAGGAAACCCTAAAATGAAAATCCTGTTTCTAAGACGCCGATGCGAGGGCCTCGTAGGCGCACCAGGAAAGTATCATGAGTTCGAGCAAGCGGTCGGTAAACTAGCAGAATGCCAATGGGCGGGAGAAGGGTGGCCCCTGCATAAGCCGAACGAGTTCATGAATGAAACCGTGAAACGGGTGATGCCGGACGCCGACTGGGTGTTCGATAGGGACGACGGATTCAACCCGCCGAGCAACCGACACTATAAAGTCGGCGCCTTCCTCTCAGATCTACACGGAAAATGGAGTAAAAACATTCAAACCCCACGCGGTTTTGTGAACTTGATAAACACCGCTGGATACGACGCCGTGTTCCTGAAGTATCTTCACATCTACGGAACCTCGGCGCCTCCAGACCTGTTTCTTAAGAGCCTCAATCCCCGCGTATATTTCCTTCCTTGGAGCGTGGACCCAGATAAATTCAAGCCGCTTGAGAAGACGATAGATGCAGCGTTCCTCGGAAGGAAGGGACCCGTTTACCCGCTTAGAAACAGGTTGTGGAGGGAACTACCCCAATTCTGCGGGGAACGGAGGCTACGGCTGCTTATGAGGGAGCCCCCTAAGCTGGAAAGCTTCAAGAGAAAAATAAGCGATTACAAGGGGGATAGTCGCTACATTGTCGGTGAAGACTACGAGAAAACGCTAGGGCAGACGAGGATGCTTCTCTTCGGCTCCAGCAGATACCGTTATGCTATACAGAAATACACGGAGGGCGCAAGCACGGGATGCTTGGTTATGGCTGACGAGCCTAGCGACGCGGCGGCCCTCGGACTCGTAGATGGCGAAACCTATGTGACCATCACGGCGACCAACTGGAAGCACAAACTGGATTATTACCTGGGTCACCCCTCTGAGGCTGAACGTATAGCGGGCAACGGCAGACGCTTAATCTTGGAGCGACACACTCATAGGCATCGAGCTGAAGAGTTTCTGAGGAGTTTAGAAGATGGGCTTTAGAGATGGAGCACGTAGAACCATAAAACGGTAACAGGAGAACGTGAGTTAAAATGGCAGCGATTAGATATTGTTCGACCCTAGATGTTAGCATCCTTGGGCAAGTTGAATGGCAGCAACTTGGCTTCGGATCCATCACCTACTTCAATGACTGGGTGCATGGCACCCTCATCTACAAAGCCATGGACTTCATAGACAACTATTGCCGCCACAACTTTCAGCTCAACGCGGGAACCATCACAATGGATGGCACGGGAAAGGAGACCCAACACATCCCACCCCACGCCAAAACGACGGGGTTAATGCCACCCCCCTCCTCGGCTCCATTGACTTCAACGCTTCCCGTCAACCTAATGCCAATCCCTCTCATGGAAATAACGGAAATCAAAATTGAGGGAGTAACACAAACACTAACGAACTTCCAAACCTATACCGCCCACATCACCCATAGAGACAACGTTTTCGCCCAAGGACGGCAGAACGTCGCGGTCATCGCCACATTCGGCTACGGAACCATTCCACACGACATCCAATACGTTTGTGCAGAGTTATGCTCAAACATCATGGCAGACATGATTAGAAGGCGGACACTCGGCGACCTCATAACACCAGTCCTAGAAGGCGGCGGAAACCTGAACATGCTTTTCAGGTCACCGAAGGTACTCACAGAAAACGAAAAATCGATCTTAAACAAATATCGTTATCACGCGATGGAGATAACCTGATGGCAACGACCACGATCCCAGAGGAGATCATCGCGTCGCTCGCGACGAACTGGGGTTTACTAACGCCCCTTGACGCCGGGCATCTGCATTTTGACGTG
This sequence comes from Dehalococcoidia bacterium, assembly GCA_035530115.1. Lineage (GTDB taxonomy): Bacteria > Chloroflexota > Dehalococcoidia > GIF9 > AB-539-J10 > RBG-13-51-36. The sequence continues at coordinate 28,701 of DATKVL010000107.1, forward strand.
GGTTGGGTGGACCGGAAGCAGCTTAGAGCCACGAACGTGAACGCCCAGATAATCGTCAGCGGCCCGATAGCGTCTCCTATCAGGTATTTCGGATCCGATCTAGGAGTCGCGCCGGGCACACTGCTTCCGGGGCTGGTCTTGATGAGTTTCCACCGGTACGTGGTGAACGTCTGGGTGCCAATCCCACCGGGCGACGAGACGGATACTTGGCGCGACTACGCTGAGCAGATACGGTACGAGGTTGTCCGAATACTGAATGAGGAGAGGACTAACTTCACCTGCACCAAGATAGCTTTCGAGATCCCGCTTGACGAGGGCGTAGCGCACCACGAGATGGATGCGTCGCCAAGGATTCTGCGTTACGAAATAACTTTTCAGGTGAATCATGTCAGTTAAATGAGGTACAAGAAACTATGTATAAACAAGGGTTTAAACACTCTGAAGAAACCAAGAGAAAAATGTCCGAGAGTCACCTGAAAAACCCTACACGTTATTGGCTGGATAAGAAACTATCCGAAGAACATAAAATAAAAATAAGTAATGCCCATAAAGGAAAAACACTATCTAAAGAACACAAACAAAAAATTAGCAGGGTTTTAAAAGGTATTATTACATGGAATAAAGGGCAAAAAGGAATATACTCAGAGGATCATAGAAGAAAAATAAGTACATCCTCGAAGGGAAACAAACATAATAAGGACCGCAAGGCTTCTGAAGATACAAAACGAAGAATGTCGGATGCTCAAAAGAAAATAACTCATTCGGGTAGATTTAAAAAGGGAAACATGCACCGCTATTATGAAAAAACATTTTCAGAAGAACATAAAAATAAAATTCGAGAAGCTAGACTAAAACAGGTTTTTCCCCAAAAGGATACTTCTATTGAAGTCGCTATGCAAAACGAATTAACCCAACGAGGAATTATTTACGAGAAGCATCTTCCGGTTTGCGGGGTGTGCCAGCCTGACATAGTTTTTCCAGAGAGAAAGATCATTATTCAATGCGATGGTGATTACTGGCATAACTTGCCTGAGATGGTCGAGAAGGATAGAAGGCAGGACAAGGCTCTTAGAGCGAATGGGTGGCAGGTTCTTCGTTTCTGGGAGCACGAAATTAAAGATAATGTTCAAAGATGTGTAGATGAAATAACGTTCCAGGTAAACCATATTAGTTAAGTTTGGAGTTGAGACTATGGAGAAAGTAAGAATCGGAGAAGGTATCCGAAGATACACGTTTGACGAGTTGAAGGAGGAGATGACTGAGGAGGACGCCCTGTTCGCAGGGACCGCCGCCTTCGTCATATCTATGAACTGGATCGACTACCAGCGGCTTAAGAAGCATCTGAGCATGATCCCGGAGTTCAGGGTAGTGTACAAGACCTTTTCGACCACCCATCTTCGAATCGTCAAAGTAGAGCAGTACGACGAATATCTTTTATGGCGGAAAAATAAGGAGAATAAAGATGGAATATAATAGCGAGTTCATTCAAAAACTAATTGAAAGACCGATGTTCAGTGTACTAGAAGAGGCTTATAATATACGGGATAGACAGAGTGCAGTTTGTCGTTATTGGGCATACACAGAATCAGAAAAGACGCATCGACAAAAGCTACAAAAACAATATTATTTAGAAAATAGAAACAAAATATTAAAACAAAAGAAAGAATACTGCCAGAAAAACAAGGTCAAAAGACTAAGCAAGGCAAAGGAATATTATTTAGAGAATAGAGATAAAATAAAGAATTATCAAAAACAACACCGCGAAGAAAACGAACCTAGACTTCTTCAAGAGTCAAGAGATCGTTATCAGAAAAATAGAGATAGAAATTTACTTTACGCAAAGAAGCGACACCAAATGAATAAAGAAACGGATAATAAAAAATCAAGGAATCGTCGCAAAGAGATGCGTTTAGAGATCTTAAAAATTCTAGGCGGCGAATGTCAAAGATGTGGTATTACCGATCATCGAGTTTTACAAATAGATCACGTATGTGGTGGTGGAAAAAAGGAACTCAAAAAAGGTGGAAATTACCACGTAATGAAAAACATTATTAAAAACCCAGAATGCAAACATAAATACCAGTTATTATGTGCAAACTGCAACTGGATAAAAAGGCATGAAAATAAAGAGTATCAAAAAGGACGAATTAGAGATAACTAGAGTGGAGGAAACATAGAGATGAATGAAATAGGTGACCTAGATCTATCAGAGGAACAGCTTAAGCGTAAGCTTAAGACAATGAAAACCCAGCCAAAGGAAAAGGAGAAACCAGAGGCCCCTAAGAAGAAGACGCGTGCAGAGGAAAACATTGAGCGGGAGGCGAGGCTTGAGGGCGCCGTGGATACGGAGGAGAATGAAGAGTCCGCCGACACAGCGGCGCAACTATCCATCCGCGACCGGTTGATGCGGCGAACCGAGAAGACGGTGTTCAAGACGGTGTTCAGGGATGACCTCGGTGACTTCGCCGTTGAGACCCGGCTGATGACGAGCAGTGAACGCAGCGACGCGTTGAGGATGAACCAGATGCTTGGGCAGGGTCGGGAGGATCTTTCTAAATACGATGAAGCCATCAAAGGACTGAAGGAGCTTGCCGCGGAGATATGTGTGACGCCGGGGCTGGACGAGTACCTGAGATCAGGTGACGTCGGCGACGACGTCGTCGTCGCGATGGTGCTGAGAAGCGTCTACGGGACCCTGGAAAAGGTGGGGGAAGCCACATCCTTTCGCAAGGAGTAATGTCGGCCAGTTCTATATGGAGCTATGCAGCGTCACCGGTATGACTCTCCGCGAGCTCGGGGAGCTTCGACGGGTGGATCCTGAGCAATATGCGTTCCTTGAGGAAGGCCTTGCGGAGCGTAATAGGCGTATCATTCAGAGCCGTAGGAGTAGAAGATAAGCGATGAGTCTCAGATTTTCTATAAAATGGGATAACCTCGACAACTACAGTAGATACCTAGCTTCAGATATGCCTCAGGCATTCGAGGAATCCGTCGTGGAGGCTCTGGATAAGGGTGCTGACGCCGCACGGGATCGGGCTAAGGAACTTGTCGCTGTTGACACGGGGTCACTACAGAAGAGCATCCGTAAAGAACGCCACGCGTGGCCCGCAGGTAACATCACTTACGTGGGGATCAGGGCAGGCGGCTATGTGGTGAACCCGAAGACTAAGCGGCTCGTCGACTATGCGATTTATGTTGAGTATGGCACAAGCAGGCAAAGGCCACAGCCATACATGAGGCCGGCGATCATATGGGCATCCAAGCAGATCGAGGGAAACTTCTGGAAGGCGTTAAGCAGGCGAGTAAAAGTTGAGTGAAGGACCGATAATCACTGGCCGTTTGCGGCTTAAGGATGAGACAGGTAAGACACTGGACTCGCTTAGAGGTAAAATAGGGTCAGTCTTCGGCATCATAGCGAAGAGCGTCATGGTCGCCGGCGCCGCCGCCGTGACGGGGATGGGGTTATCCATCAAAGCGGCTGCCGACTTCGAGGAAGCCCTCACCAGAATCATAGCGGCGTCAGGTAAGACCGGTGAGGAGGCGAAGAACCTTGAAACCGCTTTATCTGACGCAGCCAAGGCGGCGGGCCCCGAGTTCGGGATAAGCGCGACGAACGCCGTAGTCGCCCTAGAGGCCCTCGTGAAGGCGGGTCTTGAGGGAGAGGAGGCCATAACAGCGCTTCAGGGGGCGCTGCAGCTCGCGGCTCTCGAAGGAATGGGTACTGCTGAAGCCTCCAACATGCTCGTATCGGCGATGACGATGTTCGGCCTCGAAGCTGAGGACGCAACCCACATAATCGACATGTTCTCGGCTGCCGCTGACGCAGGCATAGACGCCGCAGGGGGCTATGCGGCGGGCCTCTCAAACGTAGGGGCCACGGCTAACGCCATGGGACTCAGCATGGAGGAGACGATGGCTGCCCTTGTGCAACTTGACAAAACGTTCGGCGGTGCCCAGGAGTCCGGGACATTCCTCAACCGCATGCTTCTTGACATGACTTCGAAGGCGGACAAGGCAGGACTCGAACTCTATAATGTGGACGGCTCGATGAGGAGTCTGGACGACATCATGGGGCAGGTTCGTGAGGTCTTACAGGGATTCGGAGATGACCAGAAGGCAGTCAACGAGTGGCTGGGGCAGTTCGACATGCGAGCCCAGAAAGCCATCCTCGGTCTCGCTGGCTATGATGAAAGCATCTACGAGACTCAGAGAGACCTTGAGCAGATGCGGTCGGCGCAGGATAAAGTCAACTTGGTTCTCGACACGTTTGCGGGGCGTATGAAGATAGCGGGGTCTCGCATCCAGGTGATGGCTGTGAGTCTAGGGGAGCGGCTGATGCCTTACGCCCTCGGCGTGTTAACCGTATTTGAGGACTGGATGCCAGTGATCAGCGACCTTATCGACGACTTCGCCACCTTCGCAACTAAGATTTTTGATGTGGCGGGCGCCCTCGCGGAGGGCGACTGGGACGCAGCGTTCAGAATCATAGAGGAAATCTACAGCGGCATATCAAGCAAATTCGTGGAGTGGTTTAACGAGATCGATTGGGATGGGGTGTGGGCTAAAGCCAGGGCGTTCCTCGGAACCCTCTACGAGAGATTCATGGGTTGGGCTGGGGACATAGCGTCCTTCTTCATCGCTTGGTGGGGCAAGATTGACTGGATCGCCGTATGGAGTGGACTTCAAACCTTCACTGAGGGTCTATTCGATACGATCAAAGGGTGGGCCGGCGACATCGCCACGTTCTTCGTTGACTGGTGGGACGCCACAGACTGGGACGAGGTGTGGGGCGGCCTGAAAAGATACGTCACTTATCTATGGGATAAAGTCGCGGGATGGGCCGGGGACATAAGCACCGCCTTCCTCAACTGGTTCGGAACCGTTAACTGGTCAACCGTCTTCGGCGGACTAAGCGACTGGATGGACGCTTTCTGGGGTTGGCTCTTCGGCAAGGCGGTGCCGGACATAGAAACGGCTTTCACTGAATGGGTGGGCACGGTCGACTGGTCCGCCGTCTTCAAGAGCCTGGGATCGTTTGCCGTTAACCTTCCCTTATGGATATTTGAGCAGATCAGTAAAGCCCCTCAAAACATCGGGTACTATATAGGCGAGCATATTAGAGAAACAGATTGGCGTGAGGTCTTCAGTGCCATCGGGGACGGGATCGTTGACACTCTTAAGGGCGCCGCGGACACGTTCCTTGACTGGATGCCAGACTGGCTTAAGGAACTGCTCGGCCTCAAGAAAATAGAGGTTCCTGCACAGCCTAAACCGCCTGCGCCAACACCCCCCGCGCCGACACCGCCAAGAGATGGAGACAGAGATGGGGCGCCAACGCCTCCTGCACCAGCACCGCCCGTACCAACGCCCCCAGCGCCGACGCCACCCACACCATACATTCCGGAGGGTCCGTGGGGCGGCGCCGAGAGGTTCGCAGTCCAACACGGATTCGAGGGTATGGTGACGAAGCCGACTCATTTCCTCGCCGGCGAAGCTGGGTCCGAGTACGTGAGCGTCACGCCCCGGGGTGCCCTGGCGGAGCGAGGGAGTGGCGACATCAACATCAATGTGACTGTGGGGTCTATGGAGTCATCGGAGGATGCGAGGCGTTACGCCGTCGAGTTCGCTGATGAGGCCGTGAGGGAGCTTAGAAAGAGGGGGGTTACCATGTGATCGGGAAGATCAAGATCGAAGGCGTCGAGAAGCCGCACATGGGCCAGTTGAATGTTGAATGGGACGTCAGTACCCTCGACAGCTTTAGGGCTACGCTCCGCGTGGCCGAGGACTTGGCCGGATACGCTGAGGCCACGATCGAGCGAGACAACATCGAAATATTCGGCGGGCGGATTCAGACCCCGAAAATACGCTTCGGCGCCGAGGGGACGGGTATGACCGTGGAGGGCTACGACTACACGATTATGCTCCAGGACTACCTGACGCCCGCTCAGAGCATCGTAGACAAGACGACGGCGGCCGCCCTCGCCCTCATATTAACTAACTGGCCGCACGCCATAGCCCCAATAGATGGGGCTTTCGCCTACATATCGCAGCTAGAGGAATGGGAGACGAGCCTAGAGTTCCTCAGGGACATCGAGCTTTACACCGACACCTGCATCGAGTTTGCCATTACCGACCCCGAGATAAACAACGAGTTTCGCACGGGAACCATCCAGTCATACAGTGCAGGGGGGCTGCATAACTGCTTCTTCTACGACGGGACGACGCAGCGGTTCTACATATTCTACCGGGAAGGCGGCGACATCTGCTACGACCGCAGCGTCGATGGCGTAACATGGACACGGGTGGTCACCCCATACGCCTGCCCGTCCAACCACTTCAGCGTGGCCTGGCATGACAACAAAGTTTACCTCTTCTTTGAGGGTGCTGCGAACGTCACTGACCTCTACAGGGGCACGATAAACGACCCGGATGGTGTGATTAACTTCGTTTGGAGAGATGGAGACATATTTGCGAACCCGAATGCGATGAGGTTCGGCCCCGTCTGGGGCAACGAAGGACATATCTGGGTGGTCGAGGAAGTTGCGAATGGTCGGGCGTGGGAGTCTGAAGACGACGGGGCGAGTTGGAACGCCAGATTCGTGGGTCCGGCAGACCACAACCTTTGGGGAGTAGTCCCTAGAAGGATTCTGTATGGTGCCGGCGACATGATCGGCTTCGTATTGAATGATGTTGTCGATGATTTGGAGGAGTGGCTGTATGATAAGTCGGTGCCCTCATTCACACGCACCAGAAAGATTTGTGATACCACCGGCGACATAGACGCGCTGCAGGCCACGGTAAGCCACCACTATTACAACCCTTGGGTCTGCTTTCGCGACGGAACCACGATCTATGTTTACAGCCTTTTTGGAGCAGTATGGAGCAGTCGGTACTCTGGCACAGTTGGAGATTATGATGGTAGCTTCAGCTTCTGCTGCGACGCAGGTGAAGCGGCTTACCTGATCTATAACCAACCAGCCGGGTCCTTTGTCATTAAGTTGGGAGGGGCGGGTGATGTTACTTGGCCAGTAACATCCACTTATATGTGGTATCCCTCCGGCACAATTTTTGGAGGATCTAACCCCTTCGCGGAGGAAGGAGACTTAGGGGTTTTCTTCTGTGCATTAGACTCAGACGCTGACGGTTGGTTCATACTCTTCCCGCCGACGGGGATAAGGCTCCACGAGTTCTCCAATTCCGGGTCGTTCCGAGCGGACGCCGTTACCACTAGCGGGGTTCAATGGGGGCTACTTACCTCTGAAAACATTGAGGTCCTCGACGACTGGAGCATCCTCGATAATGCTAACGTGTTGCTCCTCGACGGCATCGAGACGACCTACGACCTGCACTACGACGGCAGCTTGGACCCGGCTGAGAACGTTGTCAAGGTCAAATGTGATTTGTACCGTCTTGTTGCCCAACAGCCATACGTTTCGGCCTTCGCTATTTCGGAGCGCCTTGACGAGGTTACTATGGACACGGACTATGAGGACTGCTTCATAGGCGTCTCAAGGCTCGCCGATCTCGCTGGTGCCGAGTTCTGGGTGGAGAAGGCCGGTGGCGTCTACACGCTTTACTTCTCAACTCGGCGGGGTAGTGACAAGTCCAACCTTGTGGTGCTGAAAAGTGCCAAGACGGCGGACTACCCCACTGTTGAGCCGAATATAAAGTTTCTGGAGAATACCTTTGACTGGGACCGATACGCGAACTGCATAAAGGTGATCGGCGGAACCGTGGACGGAGTCCGAGTCGAGGGAACGGTGAAGGATCCCACGGAGATCGCCGCCTTCGGCCAGGAAGTCTGGAAGACGCTTCGGGACGCCGACATACTTACGGTGAGCATGGCGGTACAGCGGGGTTACATTGAGCTTCAGAGACGGAATGCTGTGTCGCTTCGCATCACGGGGCGTTTCCTCGACGAGTATGATCCGAAGGATATAGAGATCGGTGACAGCGTGACCCTTGTGGCCGAGTGGGATGATGGCGCCCTGAAGATCTCTGGCTCTCACAGGATCATCCAGCTTTCAAGGGATTACGGCGCGGACGGTGAACAGGTAAGCGCCTCGTTTAGCAACCAGATGAAGGCGGCTGAGTATTGGGCTTATATGAGCAAGACGGCCACTCTTGAGCGGTGGTTCACAGCGTAGACATGAGGTGAATTGATGTGACACAGATCGGCGTAGCTGTAGTGGATATTCCGGAGGAGTATCGTTACAGTCAGTACGGGGTGGTCCTGGGGGGCGCCGTGGACCGGGACGAGGATCTGCATAGCATGAGGGAGCTCTTCGCCCTATGCCGGACGGGCACGGCAATACATAACATTCCGGGGCGGCGTCCCATTGGAGAGGATATGGACGAGGAGCTGCGCAACACGCAGTACGTGCAGTTCAGCCATGGCGACCGCCCGATAACAGGCTGGTATCTGCTCAGGAGCTTCAGCCTCTTCCAGGACGAGACACCCATGGGTGCCGACCGCGCCACCTATGCCTTCACCGTGGACCTATTCTTCCTCGGAACCGTCGCCTATTACGTAGCGGGCTTTGCGTTGAAGGACCTCGAAGCAGCAGTCTCGGATTGGGGGATATAGATGGCTGATTACTTCCACACAATGTCATATGGGAAGGAAGAATCGTTAAAGGAGTTGAAATGACATGCCGATGGCGGAAATAGGTTTACCTGTCTCAAGTCAGAACCTGAAAATAACTCATAACGGCGTCGACTATAACCTCGTCGAATCCGTTTTCACGGCTCCGGCGGTGGCGAGCACTCGTATAGAAGCCAGGTCGAGCAATGCCGTTGACAACACGCAGAACCTTGTGGTATATGGCATAGTAGCCGGAGCCCCAGTCTCAGAGAGCTTCGCGCTTAACGGCACCACATGGGTGAATGGAGCCCTGGACTTCACCGAGGTCTTCGAGGCCTACCTAGACGCTGTCTGTGCGGGCACCGTCTCGATCAGGGATAGCACCGCCGTCGTCCTCGGAACGATAGCCATCGGCCGTCGGGTGCTCAGCCCCGACGTATTCAAGCGTGTCGGCAAGGACGGCAACGAGGTTATCCTGCCGCTCTGCGGGGGCTGCGAGTTCGTCGGCGAGGTCCTTGAGGGCCAATTTAAGAAGGACTGGGACGCCGACATAGTCACCTTCACGGCACGGATCAATGGCGTGGTCACGGGCATGCTGGAGATGGGCGGCGAATCTGACTCCGATGGCACCTTGAGATATGGCTGGATCAACAACCATCACCCCTTTGTTCTGATGAACAAGGCGGAGCTAACGGTTGAGCTGGAGATCCCGACGGCGGACACCACTACGCCAACTTATGACATATACTTCGAGTTCTACATACGAGACCAGAAGGAGTTAACCACACCGTCAAATGATCCAAACTTCATCATGGTACGACACTTCGTAGACCAGAACGGCCTAATTCTGCAGCTATACAAGGAGGTGGGCGGCGTCAACACGCTTCTGTGGGACGGTTCCACCGCAGACGGCGACAGCATCTTCAGCACCACCGCCGACCAGTTCTGGATATTCCGATTCGTCTTCCACGACGGCCACGCCGGCGAGGCGGCCCCGGCGGATGACAGGCACATGCACGTCTACGCTAAGCACGGCGCCAGCCGGGCGACCGCTGAGGCGGCGACGGAGGAGGAACTCTATGACACCGTTGGCACCCAGGCGAGCCCCTACGACATAAGCGATCTGCTCTTCAAGGTGGGCTACCCGGCGTATCAGATCATAACTGCAAACGAGATATGGTTCGGCGATTCGGTGGGCTCCGGCCTTGAGGCGATAAGCACTTACCTGCGCACCAGTTACCCCGCCCTCTTCGCGTTGAAGTACGACTTCACGGACGCGGACTATGGGGATGGGGATGTGTGTCTCTACGATGGAGATCCGGCGTTAGCGACTTCACAGCGTGTTTACGATGAAGATCACGAATTCGCGTCTGATGCTTACTTACAAAACGGTTTGTTGAGGCTTCACGTAGATGCGGGTGTTGATGGACTGAAACTATATTATTGGACGGGGGCAGTATGGGCTCAACCAGTTAAAACCATAAATATGGCTCTCGAAACGGACGTCATCTCTTTAAGGTATGTTCATCTACTTGGGGTGAATCAGGTTTCCCCCGAAAAAACAAGTATACGGCTAAAGTTCACGGAGACAGCGGTTAACAATAATAATTTTTATATAATTATGACCATATCGCTTCAGAGGGGAAAATGGTCTTTAGAATGTATCATCACCAACATTCAACCAGAACAACCCACCCAAATTGGAAACTTATCGAACATTCCTAAAATGAGGTGGGGATATGTTGGAGATGGTAAAATTGGTGACGAGGATGTATCTGTATCTGGAACAAATACCACGTTCACAGACAACTTTTTATTAATATTTGATGATGGTGACGCCGTTGTTTTCACGGTATCTATGAACAAAAAACCAAATAGTGCCCCCTTAAGATTTATTACTTCTACTGGTGGTCTGCTTGTGGCGGATGCCTTCAGCCCCGCAACAGCATTAGAAAACACATTCTGGTTATCATTAACTCCGTTCCCTCTTGTCGCTAATCTCTTCAAGGAAGCTGAGGACGCTACGCTGGGCGCTGGGGCGGCGAGGCTGTTCGGGGAGCCGGCGGTTGGGTCAGCGAACTTGCAGGCGTTCAGCGCGGGGGCGGATGTGGGCAACGTGTTGACGATCATCGGCGACGTGGGCGGCGTCAGGACGACGGACACGATCACGCTGAACGGCGTCGCCGTGGTTCCCGGCACGGAGGACTTCGACCGCGTCTACATATTGAAACTAGCCCCGGCGGCGGGTAACAACGTGACGGTGCAGGACAGCCTCGGCAACCCCATACACATCATACCCGCAGGGACGACCCTCGTGAGTAATTGCGTGATACTGGACGCTATAACCGAGTACGTCCGATACAACTTCACTGCTGGCACCGACCTGCCCGCTGGAAGGTACTTCGCCTTCTTCCGTGTGGCGGATCAGTTCCAGGTGGCGGACGACATAGCGTTGAGGGTCACCAACGCTACGGATGGTGAGCAGCGGGGCGAGCAGAACAGCGAGTTCACCGTCACTGCGCCTGCGGCGTCTGCGTATGGGTACTATGGGGAGGTCTTCGACATACTTGAGGAGGACGTGGCGGGGCTGAATACCATAGGTATGGTGGTGACGAAAGACACGGGCGGCGGCAACGAAATCTACGTCGACTACTTCCTCTGTATTCCCATCGGAGACGGACGCGATTGGCCGGGTGACCTTGCCCACGCAGCCCTGCGCACCTTCACGAAGCCGAGGCGCCTCTACGTCCGCTGAGAACAGAGCAAGGAACCGACCAACCCACAAGAACCCTTATATATTGTTACCCGTACCCCAATGTGGTGATGAATACGACAAAAACGCAAATTATGAAGCGCGGTTTACTATTTTTAACCGTTTTCCTAATCACATTAGGAACCATATCAATGGCGCTTCCGTCAGATAGCCAACTCAGCGAAGTCATTGGATACATCGAGGAATGCCGGGACATACACATATTATGGGTTGATTACCTCACCGAGAATAGCGAATTTGACTCCTCCCAAGTCGGCGATGTTCAATGGCACCAGGAATGGGTTGAACGATACAACGAAACCCTTGACATCCTGTATGATACGCGCCGTCTAGCCCAGCTGGTTAACCCGTTCTCCCTTCCCTGGACGCCGAGCGACCGTATATCTGCCTCCCTGATTCTGGCAGCCTCGACCAGCCAACCTTAAAGACGGATAGTTTCTGACCATATTCACCTACGCGTCAGGGGGCTCCTTGTCACGCCCCAAAACCTAATAAAAATAGATATTCTAGGCACCATGAAGCAGCACCTTCATACACACAATGGATTTAAAAACATCTCCCCCCTCCTTCTTTAATTGATGAAAGTTGAGTGAAGAGAACCCTATCTGCAGGATCACGAAGCTAGAACATCCCTATACCATGCCCATCGACGGAGATCTCCAGATTGGAATCGAGTACAATAACACTAGCGTAGAGGGACCAACGTTCTACAGGACGAGAAAGCCTGGCACCTGGGACTTTAAAATGATGGCGGACATACCCAGCCACAGCCCAGGGGAACTGCATGGAGGCCATACCTACTATGCCGTTCCAAAAGGTCACCTGATCCTTCAGGTCGAGGTGGGACACGGCACATGGCTTAACCCGATAAAGATCACGGACACCAAGATGATAATCATCCTGCACCCCGACTATCCCGCACCCGATCCAAGCGACACGAAGGTCATCGTTGACATCGTTACGCCCCCTAAGATGTGGCCTGTAACGCAACGATTCTGGGCGGAGCCTGGATCAACCATAATGGCGGCTTGGATCTACGACAACCGAGAAGGGGAACATGCGTGGAGGGTTAAATACAGCCGTACAACTTCCGTTGACATAGGCGTGGTGCCTCTGGACTGGGTTGTGAACGGTGCACCTTTCGGATCATCATCTGAGGTGTACGAGATCGCCCCAGGGGAGACACATGTGATCGAGGTTAAGGCATCAACACCTGCCGACTACGAACCCAAACTCATTAACTTCAGAGTGATACCCGTCAACCCAGAGCTTGTGACACCTATCTAGGCACATTCACCCAAGGGTCAAGGGGCTTTTTGTCACACCCCAACAGGCAGTAAAAAATAAAGGGCGTATTTACCCACCATATTTTTATGAAAGACTTATATATTGTTACCCGTACCCTTGTGTGGTGATGAAAACGCCGAAACCAGGTTTTAAACAAATCACCCTTTCCGAGGAACTTAAGGATCAAATCCAGAGCAGAGCTAGAGCCGAGGGGTTGACTATGCCTGACTTACTCCGGAAGCTTCTCGAAACAAACTACCCAGATTACCCTGCTCCGGCGGGGGAGGAGAAAGAAAAATGAGCAAGGAGACAAGGTGCCGTGTCTGTGGTCGTCTGCTCACTGTCCCTGAGAGCGTGGATCGTGGGATAGGGCCCGTCTGTTGGGCACGCCTCAAGGCGAAAAACGGGGAGGCTGATGTATGATGGTCGAGTACAGGACGGTTAGCATCCCGAAGCCCCTCGCCGACGACGTCACAGCGCTCATGGAGGAGGTTGGGTACTGGCCGAGCCTCAGCGCCTTCGCCCAGGATGCCATCATCGCAAAGCTCAGGTCTTGCCGCGCGATGCAGAAGGCCACCAAAGAGAAAGCCGAGGATCATGCCCCGAATCCGGACCCAGGTGTCTGGAAGGAGCTCGTCAACATGGGTCAAGATACTGAGAGTCAGATGGACCCTAATGAATTATGCCCTAAAGGGTGGGCTTGGTGTATCGGAGACTGTGACTTCCGTCCAGATAATGGTAACTGTGACGACTGTGGTGAGTCTCTTGCCCCCTGTATGAAGGAGGCTAATGGGCTGATGGATGCGGAGCAAAGGACACATAAGTCTATCAAGTACACCAGAACCGTTCTCCCAAGCATCCTGCGTAACCCTCTTGCCCTCATAGCGATGTATGTTAATGACGTGGACCCAGATGACCTTCAGGACAAGGGGTACGACATCCTTGAGTACCTAGAGAAGACAACACCCGAGGAGGTTGAGGACGATGGTTGATGAGGACAGGTCCCTAGCAAACACTGAACAGTTGGCACTCGCCATCCCTATGATGCCCATCGAGGAACTTACGAAGCTGACGAACTACGTCGCCCAGGTCAAGGAGACCCTGATGACGAAGAACAAGGACTACTTCATCCAAGGAAACAAGCAATACACAGCCCGCAGCGGATTCGCCAAACTCGCCCAAGGCTTCGACCTGAGCGACGAGATACTATTGGAGAAGGAGATATACCAGGATGGCCGTTTCTACGGGTTCAACTACACTGTCTGCGTCTATAACCGACTGGGCAGGAGATCTACTGGAGTCGGCAGCTGCACCATCGATGAGCCGAACCTGATCCACCATAAGGATCGTCCCTACCATGACGTCCGATCCATAGCCTTCACCCGGGCTTGGAACCGCGCCGTCAGTAACTTCGTGGGGTCAGCCGATGTCAGCGCCGAGGAGATGAGTCTAGGCCCAGAGTTTGACACCCCACAAAGAAAAGCACCGGAAGACGCAGTCAGGGTTCAAGACTTCATGAAGCCCGTCGAGCTAAAGCTGCCGGAGTGGCTGCTCGCTGACGAATTGAACCGTGCAGAGGATTCATGGGACCAAGCCAAGGAGATGACTGAGGGCTGGATGAAGGCGGCGGGCTTCAACCTAGACGACTTTGAGGTGAAGTCGGACACCGTGAAGATCACCGTGAAACCCATAAAGGCAATCCCAGCGGAGGCAATGCCGGACATAACCGGCGTCATGCTCGCAGCAGGCTTCATACAACGCAACAGGATATTCCGGCTGAATAGAAAGGACGTGATCGGATGATGAAGGTAGTTAAACGGATCAGAGTCAACGCCCGGCTGCCTGACTACGAAGGCAAGTACCGGGACGAGATCACTCAGGAGTTCACCATAGAGCTTGAGGAAGAAAACGACATACTTGACGCCCTTATTGACAGGGTGAACGACGGGATGGCTATCCAGTTGGGTACAATGCTTAAAAAGATCGATGAACTGGGTGGCCGTGACTACACGGAGGCGACCTAAAATGGGTGAGCAGAAAATAACTCCGAAGTGCCCTAGATGCGGCGAGACTACCAACCAATATCTGCGGGGTTGGGAGGAGGGTTACATGAAGTACCGGTGTGGGCATTGTAAGAAATCGTACAAGGTGATGGAAGATGGGGAGGACATAGTCAAGTCGAGCCAGCTAGGCTTCCAGATAAACGACAAGGAGGCGAATCCATGAGTTCTCTAGACTTCAACAAGGTTGACAGAGTCATCGTTGACTTGAGGAAGATCAGGGAACTCAAATACCAGAGTTTGCGCCGCCTCGGTAAACTGCTGAACAGGAAACGGCTACCATGAAGGAGGCTGAGGGGTGATAATCACACAGGCCCTCCTGCAGCGACACCAAGGCACTATGCTCTGCAAAGGCTGCGGCGAACCTCTAAAGGAAGGCGAGAACGTTGCGCGACGTCGCGTAAACAGCCGAGCCCGGTATTTTCACTGGGGCTGCATCTACACAGAGGCGCGTGAGACGGCCGAGGAGGCTGAGGGCTGATGAGAGTAAAGAGCGTGTCAGACCTCGCCTTTAAAGCACTTGATTTTCTCACCGAGGATGAAGATGAACTCTGGGTGGCCCACATCGTATTCGACGGCCAGGCCAAGGAGACAGGCAAAATCCAAAAAATTATGAAACAAGACTGCGGGAACTCATACGACTCCGTCCAGCGAACACTGAAACGGCTTGTTGAGAAAGGAATCATCATCCGGGTACTTCAAGGCAAATATGAGCCAAACCTGGGGATGCTACTTCCCAAGATGATTGATCTCCTTGAAGCAGAGCAAGAGGCTGAGGGCGTTGAGTGATCTCGGACCCGTCTCTCAGGCTATCCTGGACTACATTCAGGAACGCCCCCAACCCATCGAGATATTCCGGATGATCCACGCCGTCTCCAAGGTAACGAAGACTTCTCACTCAAGTAAATGGTATTTCCGTCAACTCGTGGGGCTCCACATCGAGGGCCGCATAGAGGCGTCGATGGTTAGGCAAGGTGACAAGCTGGGCATCAGGTGGCGACGCCTACCGGAGTTTAAAGAGGCAGAGGGAGAGGTAGGTAAAAGTGAGTGAGAGTGCACTCTGATCATTTATTTATATCAACCATTATTTTTATGACAATCCATTTAATCAGATAAAAATAAATATATCTACGAATCATCCATACTTGGTGCGGTGATCGACATGTATAGGGAAGATTATGCTCCCTCTTCCCTAACCCACCAACCCATCAATTTTATATAATAGGGAACCCTCATCCCATTTGGGAGCATAAGTTGAATGATCAGGTCCAGTTACAGGACACGCGTAGCCTGACGGAAAACCTCACTGAAATACTTCTTTCTCTTTCTAGACTAGAAAAAGAAAGTAGTAGTAATAGTAGTAATGTATTCGGCGAGGACGTGAATCGAGCGAAGTGCCTCATGGCTGCGTATCTCTTACCTGGGGGCGGATGCCTGCAATACATTCTTGAGCGGAAGGCATTCACGATCCCCATAGTGGCCTCCTCCACAGGGGTTGAAATCAACCTCATCTACAGTGTCGTGGGGAGACTTGTCAGAGGCGGCGTGGCTTATGAACGTTACAGGGTTGGGGGCCAAGGTAGACCTGCCAATCTGTATGCATTGTACGATGCCTCTGATAGTCAGGTGGTGGAGGCGGCCAACCTCTACAGGGACGCAAACACTGAACACGTTAAGCGTCTTGACGACTATCTGGTAGATCATGACTACAAAGAGGTAGCGGAGGAAGCTGTGAAGTACCTCAATGAGGAGGGGCAATTAGGTTCGTGGACTCTGGTTAACCTGTTAGCGGTTAAGCGGATATACGACGATGACGCGTTGCTTGAGGTGCGGCGCATCGTGGCTTCTATGGGATACACCATTGTGGAGGGAGCCTGATGGACGCCCTGGACTTGGACATGGAACCACTCCGCGAATACCTAACAGGCTGCGGGGCTGTGCCCCCGTTGGATGCAGCCACCATGCGGCTCGACGGGAGCCTAGTGATCAACCTCACGGACCTCTACCAGTATAGCACCGAACTCGTGGAGCGCCTAGTCAGTGACACAGATAAAACTCTGTTGGATGTCTCATACCACGTTAAGGAGTTGCTGACGATGCGTGTCCCCGAGTTGATCAGGGACCACCCGGTGGAGGTTCATCTAGTCGGGCATCCCGACCAGGAGACTCCCCTTCGGAGTCTACGCAGCCACATGATAGGCAGCCTTGCGTCAACGTCCGGCATTGTTGTCAAGATCACGCAAACGGAGCCGAAGATCAGGGAAGCCTATTATATCTGTCAGAAGTGTGGGCAGGGCATTAGAGTCCCCCAGAAGATGCAGTACAGAAGCGAGCCGTTAGATAGGTGCGATAACTGTAAGGGGAAAAACTGGGTACTCGATCCATCACACAGCGTATTCGAGGACATTCAGTTGCTGAAGCTGCAGGAGGCGCCTGAAAGCCTTCCCTCGGGGCAGATGCCTCGCACATTCACCTACGAACTCAGGGGATTGCTCTGTGGACGTGTCAACGCGGGTGACCGGATTAGGATCACTGCGGTTATCGACGCGGCTATGGCGGGAAAGAGCAGCCCTGAACGCAGACTAGAGATGTATGGGCGCTGCTTTGGCTTCGGGTATCTAGCCGAAGATGCGGAAGACCTGGAGTGCAGCACCGAGGACGCGCAGAGTTTCAGTGATATGGCTAAGAGGCAGGATATGTTCGCCGCCGTCACCGATAGCGTCGCCCCCAGCATCTACGGGCTCAGGGAGGAAAAGCAGTGCGTCGCCGCCTACCTGATGGGTGGGGAAGCCAAGGAGATGGAGGATGTCCGCATAAGAGGCGACATAAGCGTCCTACTCATCGGTGACCCTGGTTTGGCGAAGAGTCAACTACTTAAGTTCGCCTCTAAAGCCAGCCCACGGGGACTCTACACCACAGGCAGGGGCAGCAGTGCCGCAGGTCTCACGGCGGCGGTGGTCAAGGATAAGGACATCGGATACAGCCTTGAGGCGGGCGCCCTAGTTCTGGCTGACAGGGGGCATGTATCCATCGATGAGATCGAGAAAATGGAAGAGAACGACAGACGCGCCATACACCCCGCCATGGAACAACAAATAGTGCCGATCAACAAGGGCGGCATCAACACGACTCTTAACGCACGATGTGGGATATTGGGGGCTGGGAACCCTAAGGATGGGAGGTATAACCCATACCTTACCGTGGTTCAGAATATCAATCTCGAAGAGACCATACTGAACAGGTTTGACTTAATACGAGTGATGAAGGATCAGCCAAACGAGGAGCGAGACGCAGCTCTAGCAGATCACCTGCTGAGAGTGCATCGCGGTGAGCAAGTTCAGTCACCTCTCACTCTCAGAGAACTCCGAAAATACGTGGCATATTGCAGAAAACACATACACCCTGAGGTACCCCCGACAGTGGGTCAGCAACTTAAGGAATATTACTTAGGTCTCCGACGCACCAAGGAAGGCGACATAGGGGATCCCAAGCAACCTACCATCATGATCACTCCCCGACAATTCGAATCATGCATACGGGTCACCGAAGCCGTGGCCCGATCCAGGCTCCACGAGGTAGCCACAGAGGACGACGCCCTCACCGCTCTGGGAATCATCGAGGCAAGCATGGAGCAAGTAGGCGTAGACCCCACCACAGGGGAACGCAACATAGACAGCTGGATGACGGGGAAGCCTAAAGGGTTACATCAGAAGCTGGAGTTGCTTCGTAACATCATATATGAGATGCAGTGCGAAGCCACTGACGGGCATTGTGACTACCAGACGATGCTGCAGCGGGTGACCGAGAAGGGGCTCTTCAAGGTATCCGAGCTAAGGAAATTCGTTGAGCAGCTGCTCCTCGAGGATGCGTCAGAGCCTGTGACGGGGAAACTACGGATACTTAAGCCGATGGGGTACACGGGGAAGGCGCGGAGCCTCAAGGGTCAGCTACAGAAGACGCTGCAACTGATAGGGGAGATGAGCACTATAGAAAGCGGTGTCAAGGACGACGACCTGTATGAGGCGTTGCAGGGTCAGGGCGTGACGCGGTCAGAGGCCGCCAAACTAGTAAGCGTACTCATGAAGGATGGCACCATATTCAGCCCCCGCCCAGGCATATATCGCCGCACATAATCTGTAGGAGAGAACCAAAGGAGGAACACCAGAAATGACTACAAACATGCAATCGACTAGCCTGGAGGTCTTCTTCGGGGAGGTGCTTCCTAGTCTCAGTGAGAGACAGGGACAAGTCCTCGACATATTCCTAGAGAACCCGATACTTGATTTCACAAACATGGAGCTCGCCGAGGAGTTGGGGTGGAGCATCAACCGAGTTACGCCCAGAGTCTACGAACTACGTGGCGAAGGCAAACACAATCCTCTCAAACATAATCCGGTGCTCATAGAGAGCCGCCGACGCGAATGCCTGGTTACAGGACGAAAAGCCATCGCCTGGGCTTTCAACCCAGATAGGGGGAGATAATGTGCAATCTCGGCCTTACAATAATAATCACAGGTGTCCTGACTGCGGTGAATGGCTAAAGAGGGAAACCCCGAACGGAAGGTATAACTGCAATAACCCGACGTGCCCTGTGATCTATGTGAGGTTCTCACGTGTGGCGCCTCAGTACAAGATCACGAGGATAAACAGGGCCGCCGTGCTCGACATGACGTTTAAATGACCCAAGACCTTGGTCCCGCCCGGAGTTTGACGATGGGCGGGTATGACTTTCTAAGACCAAATAGGTATGGGTAACTGGTGAAATGTTGTTCGGTGAAATTGACGAGGGGCAGGCATAGATGTGACAGGCCACCGGCTCAGCGGAGTCTACAACAAAGTCAAATAAGGCTTATATGCCCCTTTTTAAATACAAAACCTTAATAACGATAAAACCTAGAATATAATTACAATGACAAAAAGACAAATAGCCATTGAAGATGAAACATGGATGTCACTAAACCAGTTAAAGGAACCCGGAGACACATTTGACGAAGTTATCAAAAAACTGCTAACCTTCTGGTGGAAGAAAAACGAGGAGGGAGAGCCATGAAAGAATTTCCCCGGAAAGAACTTCCCCAAGAATTTCTGATAGAGGCAACTAGACTCCTGCGACAGATCAATGAGG
Organism: Dehalococcoidia bacterium; assembly: GCA_035530115.1. Classification (GTDB taxonomy): domain Bacteria; phylum Chloroflexota; class Dehalococcoidia; order GIF9; family AB-539-J10; genus RBG-13-51-36. The sequence continues at coordinate 48,530 of DATKVL010000107.1, forward strand.
AGAGGAGGAAAAATGAGCGAATACAATCGTAAGGAGTCTACCAAGATCGTGGGTGAGTTATACCCGGTTCTTGTGGCTAAGGATGGTCAGGTGATTGACGGTTTTCACAGGTTGGAGGATAATCCTGACTGGAAGACTGAGACGCTTGAACACATCGACTCTGAGGAGAAGCTGTTGTTGGCTAGGGCTATATCGAACTGGCATAGACGAGAGATTCCAAGAACGGAAAAGGAAAAATGGATTAACGGGCTGGCAAAAATCTACCAAAAACAAGGACTAAAGATCAAAGGTAGTTTTCCTTTCAAAAACGAAATAGTCGAGAAGCTTGTGGAAGTAACAGCGTTAACACAACAGACTGTAAACAAGTACCTTGTCTACGAGTTTAAACAACCAGAAAAAGAATCACTTGCGCAAAAAAAGAAACCTACGATTCCCGCTTCTCAGCGGATTGAAACCGCACTTGGCTCAGACTATGTTGAACGCCATGAAACCGAGGTCCTAGAGAAAGCATTGAAAGACCCTGACTTCATCGTGAAGGCAATCGAGAAAGCACCTGAGGTACTGTCACCCAAACGAGTAACTGTAGTGGATCGGCAGGGCTACCATAAGCCAACCATCGAGAGGACCGCGAAGAGAGAGGTAAGAGAGCGGGCCAAGGAAACCGAGGAAGAGCGTGAAACCTTCAAAGCTTCGCCTGCGATGAGAGACAAGTCACGGCTACTTAAGGCATGGCGATCACTAAGCGTCATACTAGCCTCATCAAAGGATTTGGTATGCCCCATCTGCGGCGGAGAAGCTGAGGCTATCCTAAGATGCCAAAAATGTGGTGAGATCCCATTATCAGAAGCACAGAGAATAGCACAGGAGGCGGTACAATGAGCTACCTTGAAGCCCTAAACAAAAGGATTCCATCATACCCCTCTATCATCCCAAGAGAGTTTAACTTCATACGCGCCCTAGAACACATCCCAGACATCATGCCAAAGGCTAAAATAGTCGGAGCCACCGCAATAGCAAGCTCATCCGAGGAAATGAAACGAAGAACGGTTAAAACTGGAACAGACATCGTTTCAACCGTCAACAGAAACATGTTCAAACCCGACATAGAAGAACCGGGAACCGATTCACCCCTTGATATAGCTATTACTGGAAAAGAACTTGTTGAACAAGCCACCGAACACAACCCAGATGTCAACACCTGGACAGTAAAATCATTAGCCCTCGTCACGAAGCCTCTCATATCACATGAAAACTTTGACACATTGGATAGCATAGTGAGAACCCTTAACGCACATAAGACCCTCGGAAGGAGCGCGGGGTTTACAGGCGTAATGAACCCCTACTACGAAACAAGACACCTGCTACAACAAATGGGGCTATGGAGTAAAAAGGTAAGGGCCTCATATCGACCAAGATCAGTCTTGAAAACACATAAAATAATCGGTAAAACAGATGAAAGGTTTAACATAGGTTACGACACCCTTTTCTCCGAAACCTCTATTGCACAAAAATATTTCACCGAAGCTACAAGAAAAAACTCTAGGTTACTTGACGTAGGCATCCCAGAGCCAATAATAAACCAAACCAATGGAGAACAGCTATTAGGTGAAACAGGCGCCATTGTATTCGCCCTAATGAAAAACAGTCAACGAATCGCAGCAGTTCTAGGACCAGACATCCCCATCTACACATTTTCAAGGGAATAACACCCCCCTCTTTTTTCTAAAGTTGACGGTAGGGGGTGGTGACGAAACGACCAAGATAAAGGTAGTTACCCCTCCGTCAGTACCTATCTGGGTTAGGAGTATAAAGAGATTTCACCTCAAAACAGATCACCCAAAGTTTTATATATTTATTACCCGTACTTCACTGTGGTGACGAAGACGGCTAACCAGAAATACCCCTCCTGTATCGGCGAGATGTACGAGCTGGGCGAGAAGTACATGGCCTCCAACTGCATGGGTTGCAGGGCCTTCAACGACTGCAGCGGGATAGGCGGCGGAGTCGAGACCACTAAGGCGAGCGTCCTGATCCCTGAGGAGCCCTCCACATGGGGCGAGATCCATTCGAGGTGGTGAAGATGGCTAAACTTAACTTGGTTGTCATCATACATAAAGTAGTCAAAGAAGATGAAAACGAAAATGAAGGAAAAAGTGAAAGGCAAGTTCTACGGTGACGACCCCCAAACACTACAGATAATCGGGGACCGCATCAGAAACGAGTTTGCCCCCGGCTGTAGCGTAAGCACACCGCTACCCACCGAAAAGGGCGACTATCATATCCTGGTGAGCATCTTCACCACGACCCAAAACACATCTGAAAGGAGGACATGAGAAGATGGAAAAAATATCCCGCTTTAAGGAAGATCTACTAAAGGAAAAACTATGGATAGAATTAGGGAAACCACATCTCCCCTGCGATGATTACCATAATTGTTTAAACTGCATCCGAAAACCAAAATGCCCCATTGAAATTGAGTGGAAAAAACGTCAATCCATTAACACCCATGAAAGGAGGACAACAGAATGAACCTACGTTGTTTGCTAGGCTTCCACGCCTGGTTCTACTATGATGAGTTCGGTACATTTGATTGTGATCGCCGCATCTGTCGAAGGTGCGGAAAAATAGAGAGCACATACTTGAACCCAGCCATGTTTAGCATAGATGTATATGAGCCATGCGGGTTTGCCTCAAAAGAACAGAAATCACAGATCTTAGACCCGAAATACCAGATCAAAAAATATCAAGCGGCCCTAGATGAACTTATCGAGAAAAATAAGGAAAGACAACAATTTGAAAAACTATACCCAAACACTACACCAGAATTAACACGAAGTTCCTCAGAGTTGAATTTTCTGGAACGAAAAATAATGGCAGATTACAACCAGAAAATCACCGAATTATCCATTGTTACCCATGCCAAGAGGACGGAGGAAACACAATGAAAAAACCCTTTTCGATACTGGATCTAGTCTGCGACGAGGAAGGAAACCTCGTCAAGACAGAGATTCATGAATACATTAAGAACTTAGAAGGAATAATCCAGAAGGTCAAGATCTGGTTAAATGGTCTAGGTTACTCAATGAGCCCTGAAACCTTCATCGAGAAGCGATACGAACTTGAATGCATCCTCGAAGGTAGGGAGTACGATCCAGAATGACCATTAACCCCAACGCCAAGAGGACGGATGGAGAACAATGAGTCTAAAAGAAAAAATATTATCTGAAATGGTATTCCCCAATGAAATAATAGATCAAGCTAGAGAGACATTCAAAGCACTCCCATCAGAGAAAAAATCCGTACTACGATATGAGTACATAGTTGAGAGACTTGAAAGACAACGCCTATGGAATCTGGTTGCAGAACTCAAGAAAACTATCCTTGAATGTGACAATAATTACGATCATGATAACATGGACGAAATGGACGCCTTAGAACACTTCCAGAAATACCATGAGATACTGATGTCCATTATCTCCACTCCAGAGAATAAACAGGAGGTAAAGATCGTTGGATGAAGATATACCTAAAGTCTGCTATTACTGCGGAGATCCACTCGACTATGTGCCGAGTTGCCCTAACCAGTTAGATGAGGATCGTCCTCTGATAAAGTGGGTCTGCCGAGCCTGTTGGATGGAAAGACATGTTGACAAATCCATTAGATACACGGGGGTAAGGACATAATGGTGGCTACCTGTGACTTTTGTGACAACCCAGCATATAATACAATAACTATGTTCGGGGTAAAACGACTAAGACAACCAGGCGTCCTTCTTTGTAGAGAACATGATGAGGAATTTCAAGAAAAACTCGTTAAGCTAGTTAATGGTTACTTGGAGAAACGTAAATCCATTAAGAATCAAGAAAAGAGGACGTGATACTATGTCAAGGACAGTGAAAATCGAAGATTGTAAGAAGGTAAACTGCTGGGCATTGAGAGAACTAAAATGGGGTGTTCTTTGCATCGCTAAAGAATGCATACACCCAGAGGCTCATAC
>DATKVL010000108.1:0-4325 GCA_035530115.1 Dehalococcoidia bacterium
AGTTAGGAAAACATGTTGAGGACTACATGAGGCAGGGCAAAAACACTGGGGACATGGAAATCACCACCGAGCCGGTGGAGTCTTCAAAAACCCTGAAAAAAATGGGGGCGGAAAACAGGGGGTGATACCACAATGTATCCCACCCTCATTCCACCCCCCAAATAACCTAGCAAGAATGCACAATGAAGCGATTTAAGACAAGGGTTGAGGCAGGCAGAAAGGGTGGGCTAACCACCCTAAAGCGGCATGGGAGAGACCAGCTTGCCCAGTGGGGAGAGCTCGGTGGGCGTCCATCGACAAAACCTCATAATAAAACAGGAAAATGTTAGCAAGAGAAAAGGGGAAATTGGGCGGAATCGCTACCCGGGACGGGCACCTTACCATATGCCCGCTTTGTGGCTCACCCAGACAAAGCCAATACTTCACCAAAACCGGAAGGAAAGGGGGTAATACAACCCTGAAAAGGCACGGACATGGCTTCTACTCGCGGATCGGTAGTCTAGGCGGTAGGGGTAATACAAGAGAGAAACGAAACGGCAGGGACCGTATCTTACCAGAGCCAGTCCCCGCCATAAAGGAAGCGAGGTAAATCGCCTCATGCTTATTTTAAGGCTTACTGGCAAAGCAAATCAAGTATTCAAATATTGGCCCTCAAATGCAAGAGGGAGGGCAACAAGAAAATCATTGAACTATGGAGGTTAAAGAATGGCAATTAGCATTAAGGTTGATTATTTGGGTGAGTGGGCAGATAACGGCTATGCCTTATTTGAAGATATTGGCGACGTGTCCGTATCCCTCTACTTCAAAGGCAGTTATATAACGTCCTTCAACCAGACGAAGGTAACAAACGAGGAGGTTCAAATAGCCTGCCAAGAGGACTGGGACAATCGGATGGCGGAGGTAACATATAGCCTACCAAGAGGACTGGGACAATCGGATGGCGGAGATAACATAATGCCGCCAGAGAAGGCAATTGAGTTACTACAGCTATGGTGTTCTGGTGAAGAAGAGGCAGATCCCCAGGACTTCCAACGAGCTGTGAAATTAGGTATGGAAGCCTTGCAGCGCGAGGTTACAAAATGACTACTACCTTATTTTCATTCTTTCCCCCTTTCTTTAGGTATAGGCGGCGGGAGTTGCAGGGCTCCCGTCGCCGCCAAGCAGAATGGACATTGAATTTAAGGAGGGCAAGTGAATAAAACACAAATCGAATGGGTAAAGAATCCTGATGGCAGCCAGGGATATACATGGAATCCCATCACTGGCTGTCTGAATGGTTGCGAATACTGCTACGCAAGAAAGCTGGCGAATACTAGATTGAAGAATGTCTATCTTCTTAATAACAGTATTCCCGCTCCTGACGAACCGTTCTATCCTCGCTTTTGGGAAGAGAGGCTACAAGAGCTAATACCACCACTGGCACAAGTAAATTATGAGAGATACGGCTACCAGTGTAGGAAGTTTGAGCCATACAGAAAGGCATCAAGGAAGCCGAAAGGCATATTCGTATGTGACATGGGCGACCTGTTCGGCATAGGAGTTCCCGAAGAATGGACAAGGCGAGTATTGCTCGCCATAGGAGCTAACCCCCAAGACCGCTTCTACCTTCTCACCAAGCAGCCTCAGCGATTGCCTGAGTTCTCACCATTTCCCGAGAACGCATGGGTCGGGGTGACGGTATGTAACGATAAAATGCTAGATGTTGCCGTGGATAAACTAGAAGATATACAGGCTAAAATCAAATTTATCTCATTTGAGCCACTTCTTGAACGGCTGACGCTATCACTCGACTATGCTTTTTACTATTCTGGTATCTCTCAGGTAATCATAGGGGCTTGCACTGGCACTTACTCGGAAATGACTAGGCTATGTGCCTTAAACAATATGTCATACACAGATAAAAAGCCATTCGGCAAGAAGTGGACGCTGCAACCCCGTATCGAGTGGGTCCGGCAGATAGTCGAGGCCGCTGACAAGGCGGGAGTCAAGGTGTTTTTGAAGGATAATTTGAAGCCGTTGTTTGAGCAAACATACGGGCAAGATATACATAGCTATTACTACCACAACGGATTAAGACAGGAAATGCCTAACCCGGAACGAGTTGCTATTCCTGAAAGAATATAAAGTAGCTAAAAGAAATACAAAACATGGAGGCAAAATGAAGTATATAACATTCGGAGACAAAATCAGAGACTACTACGAAAAGGTAAAGGAGAAGGCTAGGGAGCACAGGGAAACCATCATAAGAATCGCCGTGGTGGTGGCAATAGCCACCAGTATCAGTGCCATCATGGTGCTTGGGCTGGCACCCGGCAAGGCTTCCTATAATGCAGAAATGTCCAGAATATACGACGATACCACAACCCTCACCGGGCAAATCAACGGCATCTTGGACATGGGCCCCCTGGCAACGAGGGCGCAACTGGAGGCAATCAGGGCTCAGGCAGAGGGCATCCGAGACGAGATAGGCTTGCTGCAAACAAAAATGTATATTGCTGAGAACATCACCACCACGATGCAAAGCGACCTGGCCGGGATAATATGTAGCCCCCCGGAGGGATATCTGACGGGGGCAGCGGGCAATTATACCCTCCACGCCAAGGCGGGCAAGGCCGGGAACTTTACAGCCAATGTGCATCTGGTCTACTCGCCACCGGTAAGCGTAGGCAATGCCACAACCCAAGAAGAGGCGTTGCAGGCATTCTACGGCAGCATAAACTGGACAGCACCATCTTTGAGGGACTATATCTGCACCCTCGCATACAACGGTACCGCGTGGAAAGTCAGCCAAGTATCATTCAACATCGGCACCTTTACCATGGTATCCAACACAGAGAAAACGGTTGGCATCGAGTTTGGTGGACTGAATAGTAGCTATGAGCCAGACTTCGCCTATGTTGAGGTGTACCCCATACTATAAAATAGCTAAGAGGTTAAAGAGGCCCTAAAGTCAAATGGTTAATATCATCGCTAAAATCGGGGGTGAACGATATACCCACATATCTTCTATGGCAACCACATTGAGCCACCTCAATATGGCACCGCAACAATATCTGGACGAATTGCGCGAGAGCAATCGGGTAAGTTGCGAACCGCCATTAAGTGAAGAGGAACTCATTCTAATCGCCCGGCGCTACCTGTCAATTGACGCCCTTATAGATGGCTTAATCGATATCGTGGTAACGGATAGGCAGCTCAGAGACATAACGGCCGATGCACTATATTCCCTGTACAGGGCTAACCAACCGAAACACATATTCAGACGCAGCGGGGCACTCGCCCGAGTCAGCTTAGATGAAGAGGGAAGGCCCTACATTGAGCCACTGGGCGAATCGGCCTTCCGTGGTTGGCTGGCACGAACCTGTAATTTTGTGCGTACCACTTCAAAGAATGGAGTGGTTGCGATACCACCTCCTCTAGATGTGGTTAGGGATTGCTTATCCCTGGGACAATGGGAGTTCCCTACATTGCTAGGAATAACTGAGGCCCCGGTAATACGTCCGGACGGCACGGTGCTCACCAACCTGGGCTATGACAGCCTCACAAACCTTTATTACTACCCTTCATCAAGGCTGGAGGTACCGCCGATACCTGACAACCCCACCGATGAAGATGTAAGTGCATCTATCGAGTTAGTTTTGGAGCCCCTGGCTGATTTCCCCTTCGATGGCGATGCCAGCCTAGCTAATGCTATGGCTACTATGTTCACCCCGATTCTGCGGCCTATGATAGACGGACCTGTTCCGCTCGCCCTATTTGATAAGCCACAACAAGGAACCGGAGCCAGCCTACTAGCCGAGGTAATAAGCATCATAGCGACTGGACGGGCAGCCGCTATGATGACCGCTCAAAAGGATGATGAGGGATGGCGGAAGTCGATCACCAGCCTATTATTAAAAGGCCAACTGGTAGCCACCATTGACAATATTGAGTATGACTTATGGGCGCCCAGCCTAGCAGCGCTTTTAACAGCCACCACCTATCAGGATCGGATACTTGGCCGATCCGAAATGGTACAACTGCCCAACCGCACCACATGGCTGGCTACGGGCAACAACATCAGACTACGTGGCGACCTGCCCCGCCGGTGTATATGGGTGCGCATGGATGCCAGAATGGCACGCCCATGGCTGCGTGATAGTACAAAATTCAAACACCCACACCTACCCGACTGGGTATCTAATAACCGCGGCCTCATCATAGCTGCGATCCTCACAATAGCCCGAGCCTGGGTTAGAGCTGGCAAGCCAGAATCCCATGAGGTACCTTTACTGGGCAGCTATGAGTCCTATTGCAAAATAATCGGCGGGGTGCTGTCTTATATT
>DATKVL010000109.1:0-46197 GCA_035530115.1 Dehalococcoidia bacterium
GTTGAAGATCAGGCTATAATGGTTGATGTGTTTAAGAATATTAGGGATAATAAATTACACGAGCAGGTATCCTTTCCTCAACAGCTATTTAATATGGTAGGTGGAGTTTATGAGAAGAGGACTGGAAAGAAGTTAGAAGTACTAGGCGGAGTTAATAAATCTGAGATTACTGTTGATAAGATAATCTCTGAATTCGACAATACATCTCTGGCCAAAGGTGAGGGTTATGAGATTAGAGATAAGAGAAGATTTGAATCTCCTGAGTCAGCACAAAAGGTTGCTGAACGTAAAGGCGCAGATCATGAAGTGATTAAGATAGGTGACAAGTATGCAGTAGGAAAGTTCATTGAAACTGATATTCCTGAATATGCTTCGATGGATGCTCTTAAAGCTGATCTTGAAGTTATGAGTGAAATCCCCTATGCTAAAGCCAAGATAGAAGCTGAGCAGCCAGAGGGTTCGGAATTCTGGGTGGCTAAGGTAGGGGATAAATATTATAGGACTGTTATTAAAGATCCTAATGCTCCTGTACGTCCTAATGTAGACTTTGTACCTGAAGAAGTTAAAGGTGTAGAGTCTGAGATTGAACCTACTCCTGAGGTTCTTAAGGCTGAAGAGGTTCAGTTGAAAAAGGATCTTAAGGCTTTAGTTAAGGAGAGTAAGAAGGTAGATGCTCCTAAAGAAACAATCCGTCCAGAGATTGCAGATGCTTTTAAGAAGTATAAAGAACGCTATGTGGATAAAATCAACGTAGCAAAAGAAGTTCCAGTAACACCGAAAGATCTTCCGGTCATTGATTCTAACTTTGCTACCTTCAAGTCTGAGGCTGAGGGTAATACTTACAAGGAAGCTACTGGAAAAAAGGGGGAGTTGATTCAAGATCCCTTGAGTAAAGAATGGTTTATTGAACCTGAGTTGGAAGGATTTGAAGATCTTGGATGGGAAGATGGAGTGGAGAGTCTTACTTCTGAACATAGGAATAGGATCTCAGATGAGACTCTTGACTATGGTGAGATGAGTGAGGATGGAACTAGAGATCTCTTCAGTATATTCAGTAATGAGAGAGGGTCAGTAGATGTAACCCCTCTTCGTATAGCGGTAGATAAAATGGAACAAGTTGTTGAGGCATCTAAGAAAGCAGGGAAGAGTGTTGATGAATTCTTAGATATGATAGGTATGAGTCCTGAATCTATTGCCCAGTTCAAAGTAGCCTTAGCACAAATGCCTAAGGATAAGGAAACGCTTAGAAGTTTAGATCCTATTACTGAAAGGATCCTTAATCCAAGTGGCCCCGTAGTACATCAAACTGTTAAGAGGAATAAGTTAGGTGAGATTAAAAGTGTAATGCCTCCTATCACTCAAGTATTATCTTCTAAGATAATGAATGCTACTAGACATAATATCTGGGGAGACTTGAATGTTAAGGTTGATCCTGTTAGTGGGAGGGAAATAACTAACGTTCACACAGGAACTATTCAGCGGTATCTTCAGGCTACTGAAACTAGGATTAATGCCTTTAGAAGATTTGGACTCTCTGAAATCTATCGTGATTGGAGAGAGCTTAAGACTAAAAAAGAGTTGGAGTATAACTCTTTAGGTAAGGAGATTACACTTAAGAAGGATAGTCTTACTAAAAAAGAAAGAGAAGGATTAGCTCTGGCTGCTTATGCAAATATGAAGGGTGGAGAGGAAGCCTTCACTGCTATGGGAATTAAGCCTGAAGATATTCCTATTATGAATGCTAAGCAAATGGAAGTATTCAATTGGATGACTAAGACTACCTCTAAGATGTTGGATAGAGTTAACTATGTCCGTACTCATACAGGACAGAAGCCTATTCCTAGACTCCTTGATAAAAATGGTAAAGAGAACTATCTCCCTCTCATGAGACAGATGAATGTTCTCAGAGAGATGGGAGTACTAGAGGGAATCACCACTACGGACGCTCGTAGAATTTCATCCATATCTAGTGACTACCATGGGATTTTTAATCCTCATGCTAAGGTACGTAAGGTATCAGATATTCCTATTGAGTTGGATGTATTCAAAGTAATGGAGTCTTATCTTAATTACACACTGGAGGAGATTTATACTGGGCCTCTTGCTGCACAACTTAAGGAATTAGCTACAGTACCACTACCTAAGCCTGGAGGTAAAGGTACTGTTATACTTAAGAATCATAACCCAGCACTGTCTCAACTTCTTCTTAAGTGGTCTGATGAGATAATGGGAATAGATAGAACCTCTTCTATTATGGCTATTGAGAATCCATTCATCAGGAATGTGGCTCAACAGTTGAGTAAGAATATAGTTGTGGGAATTATAGGTGGGAATCTTCAGACATTTGTCAAACAATTTACGGCCCTCATAGGTGTATATGCTAACCTTGGTTTACTTGCATCTTTATATGGGGCAGGTAGGTATATGATTGAGAAACCTTTTAAGGGAAGTAAGTCAGAAGCTCAGACTCTTTCCAACTCTCTTCATATCCGTAAAGCTGAATTGATATGGAGTGATTTTGTAGAACAGATGAGGTTGGGAACTCTGAAGGGAGGAAAGGCTATAGCCACTAAGATGGCTTTTGCCCCTATGGACCTAATCGATAGTGTGGTAGCTGAGATTGGATGGAATGCTGGATTTCATTATGCTAAAGGTAAATTGAAGTTAAGGGAAAAAGATGCTATAGCCTATGCTGATGATCTTGTAGAGAGAACTCAAGGTATGGGAACTAGAGGAGCTGTTTCTCCTATTCAGGCCAGCATTGCTACCAAATGGCTTACGCTTCTTCAGACCTTTGGAATCGCAGATTTTAATTATATCTTACAGGATATAGCTGGGGTTAAAAATCCTGATATAACTAAACCTCAACAGGTAAGTAGAGCTTTTAGGTACAGCATAGGTGTAATGGTTATAGGAGAAATGTTCAAAGCAGCGGGACTTAACTCTCCATTTCCTACACCTGTTGATGCGTTTATGGAATCAAGAGATGAAGGTAAAGGAATTCCTTCTGCCACCTTTAGTGCTTTGTTAGAGTTCACTGAAAAGCTTCCAGTATGGGGCGGATCAACTAAGTATGGAAGTAGTCTTGGTGGGGTAATTGGAGAGTTTGCACAGGATGTGCCAGAGGCTGCTAAGGCTGTTAATGATCTTATGGATTGGGGCAGTATGACTAAACGTCAGAAGTTGAATGCTAGCATGTTGATAGCTAAGTCGGTTGGATATGCTTGGGGTATTCCTATGACTAATCAGATACTTAAGGGAGTTAAGACTGCTAGCAGAGGGGGAGATCCTTATCAGATTATCTTGGGGATTTATATAGATGAAAAGAAAAAGAAGAAGGGAGGAACTCCTAATTTTAAATTAGAAAGCCCCTCCCTTAAATTACCTAAAGGTCTATAAGAGTACGAATGAAATTTACTTTAGCTTCATTAGTACCTACTAACCTTTTAATATTTTGAGTACATTCTATACTTCTTTTAATAAACTCTAGAGCCTCCTTATCGGTAACCATTCCGGTGGAGGCTTTAAAGTTTTCTACTACCTTACGCCACTTCAAGTGGTCTGGAAGGGTATCACCATGTGCTATATCATTTTCCAGATAGTAGTAACAGTTACCTTCTTCCCTATGAACAATCTTCATAATGTCATAGATATGAGGCATCTGACAGAGAAGTAAGTGAAGCATATCCACTAGGGCTTTCATGACTGGACACCTCCCTTAGTATTATGTATAAGGATTGTGTCACTCTCTGTATCTCTTGTGGAGATAAAGCCCATGCTCTTCAGAGTTTGAACAATAAGATCTAGGACTCTAGCATCGGCATCGTACTTGAATTTGTTCTGAAGTTCTCTGAGTGAGATTGTACCAGTCAAACCAATCTCATTCATTATCTTGCTGAGTACTTCAGCATGTTGAGATTTACCTATACCTGAGAAGACCTTAGGCATGTGGCATTCAGTTTTTTCCAATAGGCTGATAGCCCTCTGAAGATCCACAGATGTAATCACCATGCTATCTGTGCGACAAGCGTTTAGGATCATGGATAGTTTCATTACATGAACTGGGCGGCGTTCACAGTAGGCTTCAAGATGAGGGGTGTTGAATACAGTTCTACCCTCTTGCTTAACATACCACTCAACCCATAAGTCAATGAAGTCTGAGGATGGTTTGAACTGTCCCTTGAGTAAATAGATTTGCTCAAGGTCGGAATAGAGATCCTCACCAAGTTTAATTATCTCCGGAGTTTGAAAGAGAACTGGGCAAGACTTTCCTTTCTCCTCTTGATACACGAAGATAATTCGTGAAGTTAATCCACCGCCGATAGCATCCATACTAAGGGTTGATCTAAGTAGGCCAGGAGTTGTGGCCCCAATCAGGTTAATCCAAATCCCGGTGATGTCATCAGTACCTTGATGCTTGGTACGGTAAGTCCACTTTCCTTCTGGCCCTCTCCCACAATCGAACCAGTCAGTAAGATCCATCATCAGTTGCTGCTGATTATAGCCAAGAAATACTGTTAACTCCTGAGAGAAAATGGTAAGTGAAGAATGGAAAGTAAGCTCTCCAGTCTCATCATTAATCTCAGTAGTTGCAGCTTCCATTATCTCACGGACTAGAGCCTCCCTGGTTATAGATTCCGCAGCTACCTTCACTCCAATGCGAGAAAGGAATGTGGAACCATAAGCCATGGCTGTACCCTTACGAGCCTTACCAGGAGGGGCACATAGCACTACATACATATTGGGGAAGAAGCGGATAGGCCCCCAGTTAATTACACATTTCCTTTGGAGAACAGCAGCGACTGTGGAGATAGCTGTCCATATATGAAAGAGTTCTGGAGGTTCACTTTGATCAGTGAACTCCATGTAAGAGTCCAGCCAGTCGGCAAGTCTACGAGGCATTCTCTACCCTCCTAAAAACATATACAGTCTGGAGAACTACATCTATAACCATACCATCCATCCTTACGTAAATTTTCAGTAGTGCCACATACACAACATTTAGGTATTTCTTTCTCTTTAGGAGGAGTCCATCCTAAAGTTACTAGTGCATCTCTAATAGCTATATCTTTTATAGGCCTTTTACATTTTATGCACTGTGTCATACCGTCGGTAGCCATCCTTGTGTTACCTCATAGTAAGATTGTTCAATAGATTGAGGATCAATAGATTTAAGATCCTTAGCCTTTGTCATATTTGCTGCCATATTTGAAGGATATTTCTTTCGCAGATTTTCAAAAGTTAATTCTTTATTAAGACAAACTCCCATAGTTACATCAGCAGGGATTATAAACCGCTGTCCATAGTGAGTATAGAGTGGTGTCTCAAGACTCTGCTTAACCATGGTCAGAATCCTTGAGTGATCTTCCCAACTCACTGGAGTTTCAGGATGCAGAGGAGATGGGATTTGAAATCCTATCTGATCATGTACCTGAATTAATAGTTGAACATATTTAAAGAGTGGGTTAGTATTATAATATACATAGTTGATTCCCCTCTGATCAATCACATCTCCAACTGTTCCTTGAGGTATGCAAGCATAGCCATCCTTATAGAGTGCGTCGTCAAGGCGATCAGTAAAGAGAGTCTTACGACCCATGTAATTAGTTAAGGTTCTATTCTTGTTGATGCATTGTTTGATGTAAGCATGAAAGCCACTTCGCACCCCAGGATATGCTTTGTGATAGATGTCAACAATCATCTTACCATCACGTTCAGGGATCTCATTATACAAGGAGAAGGTCTTAAAGCCGAGGTCATAGTTAAGACCATGATTGGCTTTCTTTCCCCAGTCACGCCATGTCTTCTTACCATCGCCAATAGGGGCTAAGTCCTTCACAGTTAAGTGATCAGACTTACCATTGAAGAAGATGTTCATCATAATTCTGGCAGTCAGTCCGTGAATATCCTCACCTCTTTCAAAGGCTTCAATCATCTGAGTGATGCGGCCGATGTAGGCGACCAATCTATTCTCAGCTTGACTTAAGTCCAGCCCATAAAAGATATGCCAAGGGTCTGCTAAGAAATGGGTGAGGACTCTGTGAGGTTGATTTTGCAAGTTATTTCCTGTTCCAAATATGTTTTCAGAGGAAGAAACTCTGGAGAATCTGGTTCCGACGGGATTATATGAGCACCGCATTCTTCCGTCTACATCAACTTTAGCAGGGTCGAGGAAAGTGCTTCGCTCTTTTGAAAGTCCCCGGAGTCTAAGGATGAGTGAAGCTTCTCCATAACCTTTTCTTGCAATCCTCTTAAGTGCTTTCTCATCTGTAGTGTCTCCTCCGGTTTTATTCTTATATGCTGGTAAGCCTTTCTGTTTATAGAAATAACTAGCTACCTGTTTAGGTGAGTTGGGATTGATGTCAAACTTACAAACCTTGTGAAGTTCCTTTAGAGTATCCTCCATCTCATGGCCCATCTCATTGTAAGCCTGAGTCATGGAGGCTACGTTTATTCGAATTCCCTTCTCCATAATGTAGACGTAGGCAGGGATAGTTTTACACTTACGCTCATAAGCATAGTAGTTCTGCTGACGGATCAGATCTTGGAGTTGCTTAGGCAGGGCTTCAGCACAGACTGCTGAGTCAAGAGCATTGTATCTCCAACCACTCTCAAAGTTTCCTATTCCCTTCAGCCAATACTTACCATCATCCTTGTAGTATGGGATGTCAGTATAAAGAGAGCAGATGAAATGCAGACCTACAGCATAGTCAGGGAGGAGGGTCTTCTGAGCTATCATAGTGTCGTGCATATTCCTTACCTTGATCCCATACTTACGAAGCATATAGTGGGAATCAAAGCAGAGATTTTGCCCACACTTTTCTATCTCAGCATTTTCTAGTAGACTGGCTATCTTAAGGAGAATGGTTATCTCTTGATCAATGGTAAAGTAATCTCCATGTTCACATGTGAAAGGAATGCTGATGATATTCTCAGCATCGTAGGCAAAGGAGATACAGGTCATTTCTCCGTTGAATACATCTACTTCAATGTCGTATGAGATGGGATTCCCCATCAGACCATACTGCTCACAGGCTGTGAGGAACTGCATAGATTGTGAGAAGGTAGGACGTATTGTTATCTGACGAGGGGTAGGAATGTGCCCATTCTCTTGGATCTTCTTAGCCCGTTTAAGATCCATGATCAGAAGACGTTTGTTCTTGTAGACATACTTGTAAGTGATAGTATCTGGGTGAAGTGCAGGGATTACTATCTTATCTCCACCAATTAGATTGGAGCGGAGAATGGAACTACGCCAGCGGTTAATACCCCACCTATCGGTGAGTGCAAAGAGAGGTATATTTCCCAGGGTTATGATTACCTTAGCTGAACATGAGTTGATTTCAGCGGCCAGTTGGTTGATATACTCCTGCCCTTCAGGATGGATTACCGGACCTTTCTTCGTGAACTCTATGTAGTGAGCAATAGGGCGGTCTATATCTTTAATGACATTAGTAAAGTAACACTCACTCCTAGTGATCCCTGCCTTGTGAAGATTATCATCAAGCTCCAAGCCTGATAGTCCACAGAATGGACGACCTTTCATTACTTCAGATCGACCAGGTTGCTCGCCTATCACGATGTACTTGGCAGTTAGTTTGTCGCCCGAAGATGGGACGTATGTTGCTTTGGGTATCATACAGTATCCTTTATATGACATGAGGGACAATTTTCTAATGAGCATCCAGTATAACCTACATCAACTATTCCGTGTCCGCCACATTCTTTACATTTAAGATCAGCCTTTGGATTTATAGGATAGCCAAGACGATCTGGAATCCATTTAGCTTTTTCAAACTCTTTTCTTTTTAATGATTTCATCTTGTTTACCTATCCCAGGCTTCAATATCTAATAAGTTAAATAATTCTGAACGAAATTTAGATATACACTCTTCCTCATTATTTGTTATAGGATTTTGAATTAACCCTTTAAGTGTATTAGCCTCTATTTCAGTAAGTTCTAATACTATTCGTATTTCTTTTTTAATTTCTATACGTTTCATATATGTCTCCATATTGCTATGTGGATTTAATCAACACAGGAAATCATTCCAAGGCATCATGTTCATAATCCGCACCATGTCAGGATGGGCAGATGGATGTGTTCTCAACTTCTTGATGTGCGCCCACTCAGCGGCATCGGCAGTGATGATGATCTCGGTTTTGAGGGAGTTCGGCAGCACAGCCCGAGCCTGTTGGGGGGATAGTCCACCATAAAGCATTGCCTTGTACAGCTCCTCAGATCGCCCACAGGCATTTGCAAACTTCTGCTGGTTGCCAGGACTCCACTCCTCAAACCCAGCAGGCTCAATGAACTCCATGTCCTTGCCGCCGTAGTTGACATAGCGGGTGGACTCCTGAGCGAAACTGCAAGGCCGGTGCCGGACAAGTTCGTGGCTGACTCCCCGGTCGCAGATGAACTTGGCCGAGTAGCGGTGGAGGGCTTTGGGGATTTCGTTGTGGGGGCAGACTTGCCAGTCAGTTTTCCCATCAACGACATTCAGACCAAACAACTCTCCGTATACCCCTCGGAACAATAACATTCCCTTTGCAGCTAGGTATGGAGTTTGTACCCACGCGGTTAAGCTCCCACCGATATAGCCGTAGTCTTCATCATTAAACACGTTCAAGTATTTGTCGGCAGACTGTATCCGTTCGGAGGCCCCAGTACCTAGCGGGATGCGCACCACAAAATTACTGTGCTCCACCATGGCCAGATGCCTAGCCTTAATCAAGCGCTTGACAAACCCCTCGGCACTGTCGGCAGTGATCTTGTCCTCAGACTTGTAGCAAGTCCTCCCGGCCTTCTCAATGAAAGCCAGTGCCCCAGCATAGTCTGTCGGTACGGCGCCAAAAAACTCTACAGATGGTTTGATAATCTTCATCTCAATTCTCCTTATAATCACAAGTTGCACAATACCCACACTTAGGGCATCGTGACATTGAGTGTACATGGCCACATCTAGGGCAGGTGTAAGTTATACTATTCATCTTTGGCTCCATAGAAATATTGGCAGTACTGAGGATTCCAAGTCCAGTAGCCTACTACCAGTTTCTCTTTCTCAACCTGTTCAAGTCTTGACTGTTCAAGAATATCGAGTCTCTTGTCTTGTTCTACATGAGAGATTGTCATAAGAATTAAAATTATGAGAATGGTTAAAGCATAGAATCCATCTTCTAGAATCTTCATATCTTACTCCTTCACTAATCTATCCGCAGCAATAGCGGCATACCCCTGGATGTCGATGTAGTTGTCACGCTTAGACTGTTGGCCTGAACATCGAGCGAGCTTGAATAGCATCATCATGTGGGCTACGTCGAGTGCAGTTAGTTTCTTTAAATCCATATTACCCTCAGAAAAATAAGCGTTCCAATACTGAGCAATTAATGAGAAGGAATCCTCAGGATTTCCATAAGAATCCTGACGCTCACCATTGATGATAGAGTGGGCTTCGTTGAGAGAGTCTCCTAGTTTCTTTTTAATAATCTTTTTTATAGGATATTCAGGAAGAGTAGTTGCATCAATTTCTATAACCTTACCAGGCCTTATTGCATTCTTCAGACTCTCTACATCTTCTGAAGTTAAAAAGGATGTACTTTCAATGGGCATCTCAAAGATAGTATCATCTTTAAATTTAACTGCATAGATTGGAAGTTTTGTAAGATCTACTAAGTCTTTAATATGTGTTGTAATATCATTAGTATTTAGGTATCCAAAAGGCCAAGGCTCCCAGAATCCGCTTTCTGTAGTTGTGTAATGTGTAGGCTTTTGCATAGCATCCATTAGAGTATCCCCCTCTTAGCAAGTTCAAAGTAACAACGTTTAGTTGCGAGTACATCAGCTAGAGCATCATGAGCACCAGAGAATTCTTCATTAAATAAGATTCGATGAAGTTCTTCAAGCTTTGGAAACTTACAACCCTTCCTACCGGACGGGAAAGGTAGGGCGCAAAACTGAATGGTACTCTTCATGGTGCATTTGTAAGGGAGTTCATTGATCTCATCAAGAATGAGAGTAGGTTCATCTCCATGGGTTTGAGTGAGAGAATGTGCCAAGATTTGAATCAACTTATAGTCAAAGTCAAAGTTATGACAGACAAAGAACTCAGCATCTTGGGACATAGAGTGGAATTTAGTGAGAGCTTCCATAGGATGGATACCTTCAGAGTTTGCCTTCTCACTGGAGATTCCATGTGCAGCTAGAGCCATAGGATGGATGGGTTTAGAACCTATCTTTACCAGAGTGGCATACTCTTCAATTACTTCTCCCTTATCATCAGTGAGGACTGCTCCAAGTTGGAGAAGAGCTGGTTGATTAGGGTGATTGAAGGGAAGCTTTCCATTAGGTAGGCCGGTTGTTTCAGTATCGAAGAAGAGTATCATTCTGTCGCTCCTAACATTTCTTTAAGTTGAAGAATGTAACCATCTTTGAATTGTTGAGTTAAGTCTGTACCTATCATGTTGATAGAGTTGTTATGCCCAACTATAAGACCCACTCCACTTCCTAAGAAAGGAATAAACCCATTAGTTCCAGGCTTAGCGAATGTGGTATATACATCTTGCATCAACTCAATGGGACGCTGAGTTGGATGATACTTCTTGGTATGGGGCACTGGATTGTGCTGGAAGATATTGGAGCGTCCTGGTCTCTGTAACTTAGCCTGCCCCTTACGAGCATAAAAGAACATCTCATAAGCATTACCTAGAAAGGTTTCGGGCTGAGCAGTTTGACCATTAGGCTTGGCCCAAATCCCAGGGATTAGATTCATCTTAAATCCCACACCCTGCATCAGAGATGCAATCTCCTGAAACCAAGGATCAGCAGCGAACCAACACACTAGCCATGACCCCTCACGGAGTACTCGATAGGATTCTTGGAATACTTTAGACATAAAGGAAGCATATTCCATCTTGTCTATCTCGTTGTATCCCATACACTCGTTATCTTTCTTAACCTTCTGTAGGTCGATTGCATACGGAGGGTCAATCTCAATGAAGTCTAGTGTGTTGTTAGGAATCTTCTTAAAGGTCTCAAGACAATCTCCAATGATGTAGGAAGAAGAGAGTCTCTTGAATACTTTATCATTGGCCCCGGCACTCTTGGTATATGCGGAAGCTTGGGCTGAATTGTTTAGAGTTTTGGTTACATTCTTAAGGCGCTTAAAAGCATCAGCCTTATTCTTACACTTGTCTAGTTGGAGTTCAGGAAATCTTTCGATGGCCTCGGCTAGTTGAAGATCCTTAGCCACGGTTGAGGGATCTTTCTTCACTAACTTAGCGGTGTCTGCCTGGCTCCAGCCAGGCGCATCAGGACTTCTAGTTATCTTAGGGCCATGAATTTCAATCTGGAGATTGTTGATCTGTCTCATGAGAGCAATCTCTTCTGCGTACTCCATACTCTTTCGATCAAAGTTCTCAGCCAACTCAATGGAACGTAAGTCTAGTTCGGAGATAGGTTGGTCGTAAATCCGGACAGGGATAGAAGTCCAGCCCATAGCAGTTAGGGCCGCCATCCTTCGACCCCCAGCAAGTAGGATATAAGGGAGATCAGTCTCTCTTCCCACCTTAACCTTGTCGGCTACGCCTACAGCGACTGGAGTGATTAGGCCATTCTTCTTGATTGAGAACATGAGTTGCTCAATGTTTCCGTAATCTTTACGGAAGCGTTCTCCCAGTTCTATGGAAGTTATAGGAATTTCCGGAGTATCCATTAGCACCCCTCTCTTGCACTGAGGAAACTATCAATAAGTTCGACTTCATCCTTAGTAGTTTCACTGTATTGCTGATCAGATTCAGGATCATTAGACTCAATGCAGAGAACTGTATCCTCCACTCCCATTATAAAATCAAGGAACTCTTTAAGGAATTCTTTCTTTTCTTCTGGTGTCATTTCTTAACTCCTTTCATGAGGGATGCCGCTAAGGCGGCCTTTGCTTCAGTGGTCATACCATTAGCTAGGGCAAATAAATCTTGTTGCTTTGGAGCTTTCTTGCTAGGTGCACGAGAGACCTTAGCCGGTGCAGATTTACGAGCAGCAGGTCGAGTACGACGAGTGGCTCTGATCTTGTGGATCTTAACCATAAGTTCAGGCCGACTCATATCTGATATGGATATTCCTAAGGAATCAATCGTGGCCATTCCTAAGTTCCTTTAGTTTATTCTCAAAGAATTCTATCTGACTGTTACGAGATCGGGACAGGCCACAAGTTACTACTTGGGTAATTCCGATGTGGTTTGATACGATGGCTCCTATAGCGGGAAGACCTCCCTTGTCGTAGAGATCTAAGACTCCCTGCACAAGAGCTTGAAATAGTGGTTTCTGCATACCATGAGGTAGGATCTGCAGAAGTTTTTGGTGCTGTTCGGGAGTGAGTTCAGCTGCTAGACGTGGACGATAATCTCCACCTGCTGAGCTACTCTTTTGATCCGTGCTCACGTATGAGGGCCCTCCTTATACCTATTTTTATAGCATTGAAAGTTCCTGAGACTGTGGATAGACAGGGTTTGCAATACTTTCGGGGAATGCCGATACCTGTCCAGTAGAGTTCCATCACATGGGTTTCTCTACATAAAGGGCATAGGCAGTCCATCTTCTTATACAACTCGTCTACTTTCTCAGGGGGCATGATTAGTTAAGGGGGATTCTATCCCCTCCTTGCTATGTGGATTTAATCAATGTAGCAAAACATGGTTAAGGATTACCGGAGCGCCCGGCTTGCCTTACCTACTTCGTACGAGAGCCTTAACCAGTTTGCTAACTTACTTACGCACCAATGATAAACTTTACAACATCATTCTGATCACCATACTGCTCGGAGTGGGACTTGCGTAGGATAGCATAGCCTTCCCTCCCTACCATCTCATTGAAGTTCAGCTCGGTGAGATTGAATGCACGCTTGAGGCACTCCAGATCCCACTTAACACCGTTCAACTTCTTGGCATCCATACCTTCGACCGGCACAGAGAAGATCTTACTGAAGTTTCTGGAACTAGCTTCATCAGGAATATCAAAGTTCACGATGAAGAACTTGTTGCCGGTCTCAGTTTTGGTTCGAACGATCTTACCATCAGTGTCCTTCTTGAATCCAGTAATCCGGATCTTATATTCCCCATCCTCAACACAGGTAGGCTCAACTGCATCACCTGTGTCGATGTCCAGAATACTCTCACCCATTTCACTTGCTACATCCTGATAGATTTCTTCACTCATTGCAATACTCCTTGTTGTTGATTAGCGCTAATGCGCTGATTGTCAGGACAGGCTTAGTCGCCAGCCTGAAGTTTGATGATTGCACCTTTCAGCTTTCCTATAGCGAGGATATAGCCAGGAGGTTTTGTTGATTCGAGGTCGGTGATGAGACCTTGAATTGCATATATGAATTGATCTCCGAGCACTTTGCACCCAATGGATTTAGGAGTGGTTTCACACTGAGCTTGAGGAGCGGATTCATCAGTTATGCCAAGCTCAATATCCTTACTACGATCTTCCCATCCAGGAACTCCAGGGCCATCTTCATACTTAGGCTCATCAAGTTCACTGTCTGGTAACATGTCTAAACATTTTTCAAGTAGAGTTTCATCAAACTCTCCACCGTAAGTGATTTCTACCCCAGAGATTTTAATTACTTCTTCAGGCAATGGTGTGCAATACTTCTTAGTCTCAGGCATAACTTCCTCCTTATGGAATGAACTTCAGTTTAGAATCCTTTAGAGGGACTCCCTTATAATACTCATCTATCCTCTTAGACACTAAGTCCAAGTCATTATCAATCCGATATGGAAACATATCGAATGGAGTTTTAGCAGTGGTGTAACCATCACTTTGTGTGGTGAAGTAATAGGATCGCTTGGTATCGTCGGCTACTACTTCGGCAAATAGGACGATGGTACTCAGGCCTTCAAGAGTTACCTTATCATCAAGGAGTTTACCCAGAGTTTTCATCTTCCTCTCAGTGCCAGTATCTTCTTCGTGTGTAAGAATGAATACCTTAAGGCTACCTCTTAATTTAGTAGCTAGTATTACCACATCGAAGATGTGTTTAGCCATAAGGGTGAACTTATCGAATCCTTTCTCAAGGGCTTTAGCCATGAACTCAGTAGCCATGATGTACTGGGCATCATCAATGACTAGGTGTTTCCACTTCTCATCCCGTGATACTTCCATCATAGTCCGAGAGATGGTAGCAGGATCGGCTGAGTTCAGCATGTTCTTCTTCTCTTGGTATTGCATACCTTTGGGAAAGGGAAGAGACTTTCCCACCACGTTTATTAGAAAGGTATTCTCCGGGTTCAAGTTACGAATGGAGTTAGACTTTCCTCGCCCACTTTTGGATATACCAAGAATGAGTTGGGACTTCTGACCTTTGTACATAGACTCTGCATTCTCAGAAGCAGCCTGAGTTAGGTTGGCCTCAATAGGTTTCACTGTAGTCTGAGTTATTGGTGGGACTGGGGGTTTTGTCGGTTCTGCCATTTGCTTTCTCCTTTCTATAACGTTCAAGAACTCTAAACCATTTCTCGTAAATTCTATTAAACTCGTCGAAAGAAACTCCGGCTTCTTGTAGGAAGGGGACTCTCTCTGATTGAAGCATATCTTCAAGGAGCATCAGAAGAGTCAACTCAGCCTGACGTTCGTCTTCAATGGTTAGTCCTCCGATTAGTTCTGGCTTTGTCTCAGATAGAATTAGATGATCATTACTCATAATGAGTAGTCCTCCAACTTACTTAAAGCATCCTTAAAATCCTTAGAATCCATCCAATAAGAACAGACTTTTAAACCCTCAAGAAATATAACTACCATATCTCTAGGAGTTAAATATTTAGTTATTGGATAATATTCTACTAAATCTCCATTAGAATCTTTAATATCTACAGCTAACTCAAGTGTATTAGAACTCTCATTAATATGTAGATTGTGAAATGTTTTATGTGTTAGATTATATGAAGTGCTCATAAGGATAGTACCTCTCGAAGATCTTCTTCCAACGGATTCCAAAACTCAACCTTCATATCAGCAGGAAGTTTCTCCTGATGCTGAATAGGGTTATTCCAACTATTACAGAGGCCTAAATAGGTGCAAGTCCTCCCCCAGTTACAACAACTCCTACCATTCAGAGGGAAGCAATCCATACGGTCAGCTCCAATAGTAGTACCCGCCAACAGAGCGAAGTCTTTATAGATGCGATCCATCCAACTCTTTGTATTCTCCAGCCAGTTGAACATCTGGGAGTTGGAATAGTTAATAGGGAATCTTTTGAGAATATAATCAGCGATTTTGGTTTTCTTAAAGCACATACAGTTGATGATGATACCACTTACTTCTTCAGGCGGGAAGAGGCAGTTGAGGACGTGAGTATAGGTACCGCACTGAATTCCCATCATATGTTCGTATAGGTAGGAGTCGGAGATATAGTTTCCACCCTTGGTCTTATGCTCAAGTGAGCAGTATTTTCCATCACGCTGATCTTGGAGTACGGTGTCCATCTTGAAGGCAATCTTGTGCTTAGGTGAAAGGTGGATAGTTCCTCCGAATTCTGTCTTGTAGACTTTGTAGTTGGTGAGATCATCTGCATACTGTTTGAGATATAGGATCAACATCTCGAAAAATCTTCCCGGAGTTTTAGGTGAAAAGATTTCATCAGTAGATTCAGGAAATGCACTACGATATTCATCGTTGAAGAGGGTGAGAGCTTCCATTACTGCTTCCACTCGATAGCCGTGGAGGATGATATGCTCCATTGCTATGTGGACTGCCTTGCCGAAGTGCAAGTGGTTATTGGGATAGGAGGATCTCCACCCGAGGACGTACTCGTAGAAGAAAGCACGCGGGCAATCCTGATAGGATTGAATCTTGGTGCTATCGAGAATGTCCATACTTGAATGGTATGAGATGGGGAGGGGTAGTTCAGAGATGTTCATATTACTTTATCCCCTTCTTAGGAGCTTCAATCATAAGACATGCCTCAGGATCAAGATCATACAACTCAGACATAAGAGCTTTTATTGAAGGGTCAATCTTAGCAAGTTGTTGATATATAAGATATTCATATTCTTCTTTACGAGCACGGAGTTGATGCCGAAGCTCATTGATCTTACGTTTCTCTGAAAATTTAACGCTTACTACTTTCTTAGTGGTCATGACAATTCTCCTTCTTTATAATTAAGGATTGACTTCATCCTCTAGGGTGGCGGATTCCTATGTTGATTTAATCATGATAGCAATATTTTCTAAAGATTACGTATAACATCCATTAGGCCAGAAAGAGTTATATTAACTGATTCAAAGTCTGTACTTACATAAGCCATAGACTGGCTACAGGCAGCACGTTGTAAGTTTTCAGCAATCATACCTTCACGTTCAGTTATACACATTTCTAATTGAATTCTAATATCTAAAAGTTGACGTTCCATAATTAGTCCTCATTTCCGCACTCAGGTTTATCTGATACAATCCGTACAGCCCGGGAGAATAGGGGGACTCCCTTGGCATCAGACATAGTTTGGTATTCTATCTCAAGATACTCCCCTTTAAAATGTTCGGGGAATATTTTATAGTCTATCCAACTATTTCTGCGGGCATCATGAGAAAGTTTACCGGCTCCTACTTTGAAATAAGTACCTTCTGTATCTACACACTCGAAAGCGCCAATCATTCCAAGAGGTTTACCTTCTTCAGAGATTGCCTCAATCACACGAGCAATCATATAGTGATCGGTCTTCTTAGGTTTAAACTTCATCATCGCACCAACTCTGCGGCGCGTATAGAAAGAGTTCATCTCTCGTACAATAAATCCCTCATAGCCCATCTCTATATACTGTTCATATAGGGAGTAGAGTTTCTCCAAACTATCGGAAACTCTTACTGGCACTGACTTGATTGGGCCATTAGGGATTGATTGTAATATCTTGTTGAGATTTTGTAGACGAAACCATTGGGGAGAGTTATCTATCAAGTCGAATAGATGAAGTTCCATCACTCCTGAATTAGAGTGCATGTTAGTTTCACGGCTGACGATAGAGTGGATTTCACTCCAAGACATACCGTGGACGTAGAGTTCACCATCATACTCACCGTCTGGTAAGGATAGGCCAGCCTGATTTATGTGAGGCACTGCGGGAATAATGTCTTCACTTGAAGATAGGAGAAGGCAGCGAGAACCTTCCTTAATAAGGCGGCAGCGTTCACCATTCAACTTGGGTTGAACTATCCAGGGCTGAGACCAAGTGGTTTTGAAGCGCCCTTGATTAAGGATGCGACGTTCTGAGAATGGTTCAGCAAGTTGGATTCCAGATCGGATAGCCATTAGTTACACTCCTGACACCAATAAGTTCTCATATCATTACCTGATTGTCCAAACTCATCGGTTATAACTTCTATATTAGTATCATTTGTAATTACTTCCATAACTGCATGTTTGAAGCACAGGACTTTTCCTGTCTCCTTAATTCTGAATATAGTCTTTAAATTAAATTCCATATAAGTAACCTCAAATGATCGGGTTGGTACAATCTAAGAGTAAAATAAAAGTCCCGTTGATGAAGAAGGCACGGGACCACACCTTTAATACAGTCCTACAGGGGGTTAGGACTGCACACCCAGAGAGGCCAGGAACTCAGCCTGCTTCTCAGGAGACCAAGAAGAGAAGGCATTCTGAATTGCCACAGCAGGATCGACCTGAGTCTTCTCGATAACCATACCGGGCTTCCAAGCGGATACGAGGGTCTGAATCTGATCTACGGAGAGACCAGCTTTCAACTTGGCACGAATGATAGACTGGAGACCAACCTTGGCATTGGCCTTGTAGTTGGAGTGCACGGCCTCAGCACCACAGATTTCAACTGCAGAATCCAGATTGTCACCAAAGTCAAATTCAACAGTAGCCTGCTTCCAGGACGGCTGACCTTCCTCATTCAGTACAACATTACCGTCTTTGTCCTTTACCTGATACTTTGCTTCTACAGTTTCCATAGCCATGATTGAGACTCCTTGTTTGAATTGAAGTGAATCGGCATAATTGCCATTTGTTGAATACACAATACCATATGAATGTACAGTTGTCAACATCTTGGTGAAATTATTTTTTGGGCTTATGAATCCAATAGTAGTAATTACAAATAGGACACTGCTCTTCTGAACTACTTATATCAGATGGGCATCTATCACCAGACTGGAGACCAACCTTATTAGCATAATCATATTCCCTATCACAAGCACAGAATATCTGAACTCTCTTATACTGATTGTTAATGTAGAATTTCTTCTTCTTAGTTTTCTTAGTCATTGAAGTCTCCTAATTATTTATCAGTGCGCGGGCGTCGCAAGCTCCGCCCTGCGCAACAACATACATGAGAAAACCAGTGTACCGCTTCGATCTAAAGCGAGTATCCGCCGCCATACATGAGAGCCAGTCCGTCTGCCCGGCCACTTTCCTATCGGTACTACCCGACATACAAAAGCAACTGCGCTTTTGAAAAAGAATAAGATCATGATTCTTTAAGTTGTTGGATTGATGCTAGCTTCCTTCCTATTGGATTCAAGTAGAGAGTGGATGAGACTCTCACGGGCTTCAGTAGTCATGCTGTCGAGGGATGCGAAGAGTTCCTCCTCACGAAGTGGTGCGGTGGGGATTGTAGATCGACGGACTTTAGGGATTATAGTAGGAAGTTTAGTGATCTTACCAGCTGATTCCCAGATGTTGATCTGGAGGTTGATTCTCTCCCTATCCAGAGATTGGAAGAGTTTCTGACGAGAGGCTAGTTTATCCTTAATATCTTGGATTTCCTCACGAAGTTCTTTAAGAACTATGGCCAACTCTTGGAGACGGGGATTAGATTGTAATTTTTCACTCATGATTTATCCTCCTTAAACGCAAAAGCTTTTCTTCCCACAGCTTGATAGAAATCGGCCATAAGCTCAGTTATTTTCTCAGCGGCGGCTTTCAACTCTTCATCATGTGACACGGCTTCATGGTTGGCTACGTTATCACTGAAAAAATCAACAGCAAGACTTGACCTGTCCAGAGCTTCATGCCAGTAAAGCTCACTTTGTTTATATTCACTCATAGTTTATCCTCATACAGTTTCGTAATGTCTATCTGTACTGTTCCGATATATTGCTCTATTATTCTTTCTGTCCAAGCCTTGCCGCAAACACTACACACAAGGTCGATATCTAGTTGGTTCTTGCAGGACGGGCAATGTAGGTGCCCACAAATATAGGTTTTCATCTTCCCAGTCTCCAGGCTTTCTTCCAATAAGTTGAGAGTGGATTCCTGTATGGATTTAATCAACATAGCAACTCCCCCTATTCTTTAGCCTGCTCAGGAATCATCCCAAGAGATTTCTTGAACTCCTCAGTTCTTTCATTAGATTCAGCCACTCTCTCTTGGAGTTCCTCACTCAGTCGGTTCTCCAGATTAGCCAGAGCCATCTGATGGGTAGGTTTACTTACTTTAGTCTTAGGAGTAGTAAGGGCGGCTGAAGGCTGGAGGGATGTGGTCAAAGAGTCAAGAGACATACCTTCGGCAATCATAGCAGTGGCCATATTCCGAGGGTTTATCTTCTGAACCTTGAGGCTCATTCTCTCCAACACCATCATGGCCTCTTCTTGGGTCTGCGGGAAGTCAGCTTTACCTGAGAGTGTGAGGAGTTCAGCGAAACTCTCCATACTTAGTCGGATAAGTTCACTAATGGAGGAGGGAGTCTCACCGACTGAGGCCCAATAAAGAGCGAGGGTCGCCAGGTAACGAGCATCCACTCGACTGGTGAGGATGAGGGTTGCAGGACGGTTCTTTACTTCGGATAGTTTACTCATTAGTTTTCCTCTTTTCAATCAAATCCTTAAAGTAATCCAGAACTTCTCTCCATGTATGGAATCCAGGAGATATCTGACAGTCATTAGGAAAGTTGATGAATCCTTTCTTCTGTTTCTTATTGATTTGAGCCATCTCTTCCTTAGAATACCAAGGATATTGAAGATAGGAATTCTGCAATGAGCATGGATGCTCGGTGAGCTTGCTCAGTTGGGCGGTTACTTGAGCCATGGTTAGATCTTTCATGAGGATCTCCTATTGAAATGCACAGTTAGTGTTTATATAACAGCTGAGTCTTTCATAATGCTTATCAAGATCAGTACCTTTTATCTGACCTGCTTTAATACCTTTTACAACTTCATGAAAGTATTTCCTATAATTATTCAAAGCACTCTTAATATTTATTTTAGGATCATGAAGTTTCTTATTAAGGCATACAGTAAATCTTGAAGCATTTGCAATTCTTACTATAGTAATGCCTATGTGATAGTTAACTCCTACTACTTTGGACTTACAAACTGATCCATCATTATAGATATAGTCAATTTCTACTCCTTCAAGTTCAGGGTAGTCAGTTTTCATGGTATTCTTTCTCCTCTTTCTTTCTTAATCTTATTGAGCTTCTTAAGACACTCTCCACATTCTTTCATGGCAGTGGCAGTATCCGAAATCATATTGTCCAGGAGTCTCTGCTTGTTGAATTCTATATCTATTTCCTTGGTGAGGAGGGTGTAAACAAAGTAGCCCCAAGAAGTCCTATGGACTTGAGTTGTGAACTTCTCAGGGCTAGTTACCTTTCGAGTTGTGAATTCGAGAGATTTATTGGATAGTTCGATTAAGGTGTAGGAGGGCATCTTGTGCACCTATATAAGTTTGGCTAATTTAGCTGCTCTGGTAGCAATTTCGTTAGCAACTTTTAGTTGTGCTTCAGGATCATGCTCAAGTCTTACATACTGCATGTATAACTCTCCTTCCCTTGCACAGCCAGAAGGCCACAAACTGCACAGAGGGCATACTTTTTGGCATTGAAGTTCAGGGTATCCTACATACATCCTAGGATATTCCTGACTTACATACTCACAACAAGGACAGTCATGTAGCATGGGATCAAAATACCATTCATATAGAATACGACTCTTTAACTTTCCAGTCTCTGCAACCTCTCTCCATAATGATGCAGAAAGTTCTATAGCAGCATCTCTTGTTAAATTCATAAGATTTCCTTATTTCTTAATCAGCCGTAATCGGTACTTCTGACCATGCTCTTTAGTGTGGAGATTATTCACTTTTAAAAGATATTCTTTAGCCTTAATTCTGATCTCCTCACACTCAGGACATCCAGAGCAGGATTCACTCTTAAGGAATCTAGCTTGGATGCGAACTGAGAATCCTCGCCCAGTACGGTAGGACTCCTTACTAATGCGATACCAGAGACCTTTGCATTCGACAGTGTTAAAAGGTATAGGACATTCAGGATATACCTTCATTGAAGACCTCCTCAGAAATCATATCATAAGACTTAAGTAAATCTAATAATTTATTACGAGTAATTTCTGATGGTATTTCACTTAAAATTTCTTTAAGTATATTTATATCAGAGGGTGTAAATCCTTCATAATTATACATAGTTAAATATCCTCCTTGAATTTCCTCCTACTCCACCCAGTCAGACAGATGTAAAGTAGAAGGACTACGAGTAGGTAGATGATTTTAAGTAGCATTGTTCTTCTCCTTATATCTCTTAACAGCAGCTTTTTCTATCTCAGATACTCTTCGATTTAAGAGTGCCTCTCTAGCCTCCCACCCACCCTTGAAAGCATCCTTCATTATTTTCATAGTGTCAGTGTCGAGACTTAAACGATTGATGCCACTTTCTTGTATGGCTTTAGATAATTCACTCACTGTTCTTCTCCTTCATGTAAAGTTCAATAGGAATCCGATGGACTCTGCCACTCCGAGGAGAGGATCGAGTCCGTCGGTAGGTAGGCTTAGGATGCGGACGATACAAAGAGTGCTTCTTAATCTCATAGACCACTTCGGAGAGAATCTCTTTGGAATCCATAACCTTAGGCCTCCCAAGTTATCAGTGAAGAATGAGGGAGAATCCAGGGTAGCGAGGAGTTTCTCCAATCTCCATCTTATAAGCGGCTAGAAGGATGTACAAAGTACCCAGTCCGTTGGGCTTGGATACTATGTGATGAAGAAGGGTGGTGGTGGGAAGTTTGGGAGCCTTATACTTGCCACAAGGCCCGATAGAGGCAATACCTTTACATTCCACACGAGTACAATTATTACAGATTCTGAGAGACATGAGTTAATCCTCCTTATGAATTGTTAATCTTCCTACAAATGAATAAGTAATTTTAGTTTCTCCATTTCGTAACTGTCTAAGAAGACTCTCTATAATATCGAAAGTCCTATATCTATCAACAGTTATATTGATAGAGTCAGGAAAATCTTTTAAAGTAGTAATACTACATGATTTAGGCTTTCTCATATAACCTCCTAAATTACCATCCAGATTATTGAGCCAATCACTATAGCCAGCCCAGTGAGTACTATCAACCTCTTCCCCCTTACAGTTCTACGCTTAGACTCGAAGAACTCCCTCTGAGCATCCCTCCAGGTCCAGAAGATCACTTGATCCGACCACTGCCATCGATTCACGTGGAGAGGCTGGAAGTTTAAGAATCCCATCTCCTTTCCACGTCGAACTTCTGGAGAACGATCCATGTCAGGGAATTTTGATTTCTTAGATTTTCTCATAGAAATTACCTCCTATAATAACATAGTCAATGCCTATACTGTCAATACTGATAGATGTAACTTCAATAGATGTATAAATTATATCTTTAGAATTACAGAACCTTATTACAGATTCTTTATCCTTAGATATAATCCATATAATCTTTTCATCCGTAGCATCAGTACCACCATTAAAGCCTTCTTCAACTACTTCATAGACGATCATGACCAAGTCTCCGCAGGACAGTGTTTACACCGGTTGAGAGTATCCCCATCACTGTTAATGTAGAGGACTTCCCACTCGTTAACATGAGGATCTATCTTACCAAAAGATCGACCTTTAGCAGGTAAGCCAAATGTTCTGATACATTTATAAGGAAAGTTAATGACATAGATGCAAATTCCCATGACTATGGCAATGATTAGCATCCCCACTCGTACAGTCCAGATGAGTAACATTTCATGTCCCATGAATATTTCCTCCCAGTTATTGTTGATCTAAGGGCAAATCCATTACCCCATTCATACCATTACACCATACACCACATTACACCAGTTGTCAATATCTAACCAATTTTAATTTGAGTAGTGGAGATGGTTATGCTATGATGATTTAATCCACATAGCATTCCAACTTCTCCTAGTCAGGCTAATAGATGAGAAAGTCTGACTGGAGAGGTCAGCATGATTCCTTGCGGAATCCCATTAGTTCCATACATTAAGGACACGAACATTAGTAGCAATCACCACTAATGCCCATTCAGAAGTCCGGCCACTCCGAATCCACCACCCACAGAATCTCAACGAGTAGGTACTCCACCCCAGTAGTCCATCCATATCTCTACCTCCTCCAGTATATAGTTCTACTGACTATTGGGACGATAGTCCCGAATGCACCAAATGGAATGAGCGTCAAGAGTCTCATAAACCCAATGAATCCACCCCATACACACACCATTCAATCAAAATTTTGTAATGGAGAGAGTTGATATTCAATCTATATATAATCCTTCTTAGTTATATAATATTTTTTGGTACCACCTTAACTCTAAGGCATTTTCCCGTTACGCCATTACCCAGTTACTGCGTTACAATTCCATTTAAATTTGTGTGTGCATGGGGTGCGTTTAATCCATTCTTTCGGCTTTTTCAATTCAACCAATGCACCCCATTACACTCCACCCTGACAAGAACACAGAAGTTCCCCTAGATATATCTGACCTTCTTTGATGAATATCTCACGTCCAAATATCATTACTAATTTAGAGTCATACTTAAATAATAACTTTCCACAGTCTGGGCATTTTGCATATAGCATGATAATCTCCTTGTTAAGTTAATGTTGATGATACCCAGCATAAAGAGCAGATAACTTTGGTTGGTTAGTTGGTGAGCCTACTGATTGACTTAATATTCTTCTGCGTCCCCAGGATCGACAAAGATCGGATCGCCATCCTCGTCCAACTCTGGAGTGTTGTCCACTTCCTCCTGCTTTACTTCGTTGCCACCTGCTTCGAGAAACTTACTCCAGTCGTTCCTGATCTGCCCCTGCCATCCCCCTCGTACATTCCACAAGAAAGCCCTAACCTCCTCCGGTGACTTCCCGGCAAGGTATGCCCGAATGTCGTCCTCAGTAATCGGGCGGGTACGATTGCGGCCGCCCTCGAAGAGAGGGACTCCGAATGTTACAATCTTCGGGAGTTTCCCACTGAGGAACTTATCCCAGTTGTTCCTGATCTGCCCCTGCCATATGACAATCTGATTCGCAATGGCATGACGCTGAATGATCGAGGGATCAACCCCGTCAAATGAACATTCAAACTCTACTTCCTTGAAATTCTTCGCGGCCTTCTGCTCCGCATCCATTGCCACTTTAAACTTCACAGTTGTTGTGCTCATGATGATTCTCCTTATTGTCGGAAAGTCATCTGCCCTTTAGGCCAGGTATCATGTATTCCAGCTCTGTTACGCCATGCCCTACGGCTCTCCCGTATCCCATGTCGCCAGCCCTACTGGTTCGGGCGATGCCCGTTATGTCAATGATCGGTGGGGCGTTATGTATTGTGCCCCGATGTTGATCCCATTATACCAAATTTGAGGGATTTGTCAAATTAGGCGTCCAAAACCCGCATGGTCCCCCCATCGGGGGTTGGGGGTTGGCTGTACCCCATAGATCCTTGTATGTAAGTTGTGTCGTAAGTTTGGTATTGGTACCAATTGGTGATTAATCCATCCTCTTAGCACTCTATCCTTAGCACTTTGTGCTATGTGGATTTAATCCATACAGCACAGGCCAAGATCACTGAGGTGATCCACTGGGCGAGGTTCAGAATTGCTAACTAGTAGCCTACTATGTGCCAAATGATGCCTTGATTTATTCCTATGAGCATGGTAAAATGGATTCACAATTGGAGGACTTTTATGTCTAGTGTTATCACAAATACTGTCATCAATGCTGCTGGGCAGGAGGTAGTGTACTCTTATCCAGGGGATAGGTATCTACAGCCTGATCGTAAGGATGCCCGTAGGATTGAGAATAAAACTGCGCCTGGTGAAGTTGCTAAGAAGAAGGGATGGCAAGTAGCTGAGATGTGGGATAGGCATCATGAGATTGCTAGGAGGATTATCCTCGGGCAGAATAACCAAGAGATTGGTGAAGCTCTTAATGTAACTGCTCAACAGGTTTCCAATGTTAGGAACTCTCCGGTGGTGCAGGATAAGATCACCATCATGAGGGCGGCTCGTGATGCTGGGACTATCGACCTGGCGAAGGATATTGCTGACCTAGCTCCTATCGCTCTTCAAAGAGTGAGGGAAGCTCTGGAGACTGGTCAAGTTCTTGGCCGTGAGCTGAGCGGGTCTTCCATTATGAAGGAAGCGAACAATCTGATGGATCGTGAGATTGGGAAACCTACTCAGAGGATTGACACTAGAAATGTCCATGGGCATTTTACGTTGGATGATATAGAAAGGATTAAAGAGAGAGCTAGAGAACTAGCTGGATTTTCAGGTCAGATGGCTATTGAACCAGGATGAAACTGATTATGAGTAAGTTATTTGCCCCTGACCAGTATTGGAAGTTGACACCAGAAGCTCGTGCTAATGCTACGAATGGATGTGGTACGAGAGGGGTCATTGGTATACTGGTTCCAGATACAATCTATGGACTATGTATTACTCCAGCTTGTAATATCCACGATTGGATGTATATCTGTGGGGCCACATTAGAGGATAAAAATGAAGCGGATCGAGTTTTCTTAAACAATATGCTTCGGTTAATAGATGATGGCTGTAGTTGGAAATGGCTGAAGCTATTGAGAATTCGACGAGCAAAGATATACTATCAAGCAGTACATTTATGTGGTGGGCCAGCATTTTGGGCTGCTAAGAATAAGCCAGAATCCTTAGGGTATAGTAATGGATGATCTGATTCAATCTGGAGGTATTGGAGGAATTGGCGCACTCTTTGGAGCTCTCTTAGCTTGGGCAGGATTTAGAGAAAGACTTGCTGTAGGGGAAGATAGAGCAATTCAACTTGAGAAAGATGTAGTATATAAAGATACTTGTACTGTGTGTCAGAAGGATTCAGACCACAGGTTTAAAGATATAACTGATAGATTATCCAGAGTAGAGACTTCCATTGATAAGGGGTTCTCTGATTTATCCACTCTTGTGAAGGAGTTAGCAAAATGAGATCCATCAATTTAATAGTCATTCATTGCGCAGATACTCCATCAACTATGGATATTGGTACTGATGAGATTCGTCAGTGGCACATTAAAGAGAGGGGCTGGAAAGATATTGGCTATCACTATGTGATTCGTAGGAATGGTACTGTAGAGTTTGGTCGAGATCTTGAAGTGGCAGGTGCTCATGTAGCAGGCCATAATGCTCACAGTATTGGAGTATGTCTTATAGGTGGTAAGCCTAAAGCTAATTACACCATTGAGCAGTGGGCCTCTCTTGCCAAGTTGATTGAGGGTCTTAAGTTTACTTACAAAAATGCAGAAGTTCTTGGTCACTGTGACCTTGATAAGAATAAGACTTGTCCACAGTTCGATGTTAGATCATGGTGGAATACTATTATGAGGTTCTAAATGTCTAACACAGTTGTAGTTGGTGAGAGTTTTATCAATGTGACATTGGATGGGGCTACGGCTTTCGATATTACTTCTGCAACTTTGGGGTTGGCAGATGGGGCTAGGGTAAATGGGATTAGAGCAAAGTCCCTACAGTTTGTCCCGGCCGCTACTGATAATATTCTTACTGTACGTGAAGGTAGTGCCTCTGGCCCTGTGATCTTCAAGTGTAAAGCAGCCAATGCATATGACCTTAAGCAACTTTCCTTGACGGGTAAACCTCAGAAACTTTATATAACAGGTAATGAAGCTACAGCTACAGTAATGCTTATTGTGGAAATTTAATGAACCCTAATCAAGACTCAGGGTTAGATGAAGTCCTAGCACATTGTATTCTGGATGTTAAGGTCTTTTGTAAGGTGATCTTTCCAGATATATTCTATGCTGACTTCTCCACCCTACATGATCAGATATTTGAGTTGATCAATGCAGGTCATAAGAGAATTGCTATTGCAGCTCCTCGTGGTATTGGTAAGACTTCTATAGCCCGGGCTGTAGTAATGAGGTCGATTCTATTTCGACTTCACTCATTTATCGTATATATGAGTAATTCAGCCACTAGTGCTGAAATGCAGACGGAGAATGTTAAGAGGGATCTTCTCAGTAATCAGCAAGTAAAACAGATGTTCGGGAATATCAAGGATGCTATTGGTACTGATAAAGGGATGGATGAGAGCTTTGCTAAGAGTGCTTGGACTGCTTATGGATCAACATTCATTCTACCTCGTGGTGCAGGTCAACAGGTACGTGGACTCAACTGGGCTAATCATCGCCCGGAGTTAGTTATCATTGATGACTTGGAAGATAAGAATGAGATCAAGAGTGAGGAGAATAGGAAGAAGCTGAAGGAATGGTTTCACTCAGACTTGATGAAGACAGAGGATAAATACTCAGAGGGGTGCGTATTCATTTACATAGATACCATCAAACATGAGGATTCTCTCCTGGTTGATTTAATAGAATCTCCCGAGTGGGCATCTGTTCAGTTGTCCATCTGTGATGGGGATTACAAGAGTTATGATCCCAACTATATGACAGATGAGGAGATTGCCAAGGAGGTTGAGGAACATAGGAGGCTGGGAACACTGGATGCCTTCTATATGGAGCGCATGAATATTCCTATATCCTCGGAAGATGCGGTCTTCAAGCAAGAGTACTTCAAGTACTTTGAAGATCAGATGGATAAGTTGAAGATTGGTGAGGAGGAGGTTAGGACTTATAATCTTCTTCACATTACCATAGTGGATCCTGCAAGAACAGTTAAATTGCAGAGTGCTGATTCGGCCATCCTTACTGTGGCCATTGATAGGAAGAGTCGTCGCATATATGTCAGGGAAGTGACTAGTAGGAAGTTCTACCCTGATGAGTTATATGAGGAGATGTTCAGACAGGTGACTGTCTATGGGTCTTTCATTCTTGGTTACGACGCAGTGGGGTTGAGTAACTTTATAACCCAGCCGATTGAGAATGAGTGTAGGATCCGAAGTAAGCATCCCATGCTTATTGAGCTTCCTGCTAAGCGGAGTAAAGAGGAGAGAGTTGCCACTCTTGCCCCCCTCTACAAGATGGGATATGTGTATCATAACAAGAGTGGCTGCGGAAAGTTAGAGGGGCAACTCCTGGGGTTTCCCCGTAGTAAGTTGTGGGACGCGATGGATGCATTAGCTTACATCAACTACATCCTAGATAAGCATGCTATTTACTTTGACCCTTCAGATGATACTGAAGAAGCTCCCCCAGATGAAGATTATGCTTCATTGGAGTGCGAAGGCGAGATGGAAGATATGGGTCAGATCATTTGACCTTGCTACGTTGATTAAATCATTATAGCAATCGGTGTGTACTATGCCTCCAGTTCTAAGGGGAGAAGGTAATTATAGATCATCTAACCCGTCCATGGGAGTTAAGCATGAGTATGCTTATCCAGATGGATTGGATTTTACTCCTGGCTCTAAACTTCATAATCGCGTCAGAGATGAAGTTATGGAGAGGGCCTACAATAGTGCTAAGGTTATGTCTAGGAGACATGCTGCGTGGAATGAGATAGACTTCACTCTTACAGCCTACATCCCTGCAGATGAGAAGGAGAATCTTCTTAAGGAGAAGGATTCAAGAAAGCCTATCTCTGTAGTCTTTCCATACTCTTATACAGTATTGGAAACTCTTCTGAGTTACTATGTAGCGGCCTTTCTTCAGGAACCTATCTTCAGATATGAAGGTACTGGACCGAGTGATGTAATTGGAGCAATCCTTCTAGAAAAACTTATCAGCCTCCAGTGCCAAAAGAATAAGGTGGGGCTTAACTTACATACTCAAGCTAGAGATGCATTCTCTTATGGGTTTGGAGTTACTACCCCTACTTGGGTTACTGAGTATGGGAGGAAGTCTGTTAAAAAGACTTCTGGGGGATTCCTGGGATTTGGTAGTAAGACTACTACTGTAATGGAGAATCAACTTCTTTTTGAGGGGAATTCTCTTGAAAATATTGACCCTTATTTATATCTCCCAGATGTTAATGTCCCTATACATGAACCTCAAAGGGGGGAGTATGTAGGATGGTTGAACACTACCAACTACATGACTCTGTTGAGTGAAGAAAGGAATGACTCAGACCTGTTCAATGTTAAGTATCTCAAACAGTTGAATGGGAGAAGATCGGGGATTATCTCTGGTGACAATACTGGTAGGAATACCAAGAGTGGTATGTCCACTAGGGATCAATTTGCTGAGAGTACTTCCAGTGCTTTGGACAGGGTGAAAATGTTCGTTAGACTCATTCCTAAGGATTGGGGCCTGGGAGATAGTGAGTACCCTGAGATGTGGTACTTTGAACTTGGGTCTGATGAGATTGTACTACGGGCTAACCCAGCTAATCTAGATCACAATAAGTTCCCAGTGAGTGTAATCGCCCCTGATTATGATGGATACTCATTGGCCCCCATCAGTAGGATAGAAATTCTCTACGGAATGCAAGGAGTCCTCGACTTCATGTTCAACAGTCATGTTGCTAATGTGAGGAAAGCCATTAACGATATGATTATCTACGATCCTTACCTAGTGAATAGTAATGATCTTAAGAACCCGGCTCCTGGAAAACTCATCAGACTCCGTCGCCCAGCTTGGGGAAAGGGAGTTAAAGACGTCGCTCAACAGCTTGGGGTTTCGGACGTCACACGGGGAAACATTGCTGATTCAACATGGCTCGTACAGTGGATGGATCGGATTTCTGGAGCCGATTCCGCTATGTCAGGATCACTTAGGCAGGGAGGTCCTGATCGGCTTACTGGGACAGAATTCCAAGGTACCCGCGCTGGAGGACTTAACAGGCTGGAGAGAATTGCTAAAGTAGTAGGTATGCAGGGCTTGCAAGATATAGGTATGTTCTTCGGCCATCATAACAAACAAATGATGACTAATGAGAGTTATATTAAACTTGCTGGAGATTGGCAAGATGTTCTTCTCAAGGAATTTGAACAGTCTGTAGATCGTGGACGAGTCATTGTAAGTCCTGATCAGCTAGACATCAACTATAATGTAATGGTCAGGGATGGATCCATCCCAGGTGGAAACTACGCTGATACTTGGGTTCAACTATTTCAGATCCTAGGATCTAATCCTGAACTCGCGCAGAACTTTGATGTAGTACGTATCTTCACACATATTGCCCGTAACTTGGGTGCAAAGAACGTTAATGACTTTGTAAGGAAGGGTGGTAACATCCAACAGAAATCTATGTCGAATGAAGGAATTAGAAGTCAAGTTGATGCAGGTAACTTGGTGCCATTAACTTAGATCTCAAATCATGCTTATTCTTTTTCAAGGTGCTGTTGCTGTTGTATTATACTACTGCTGATGTAGGACAGTGGCCTGGCAAGCCCATGGTATTCTCATTGTGTACCTGCGACGGGCATGTTAGATGCACATTTGGTATTCTCATCTTTATACGTGTTTGATGTAGGTTTTTTTAGCGAGCATTGGCGCGGAACGCACCATGCGAGCATAGAAAAGTTTAAGGAGTCTTATGGAACGTGAACTTAAAAATCTACCATTGAATCCAGTAAGAGACTATACACCTATCTCTTCACCTGGATCTATTGGAAGTTTTATCGAAAGTACTATCCATATAGACTTCATCAATGAGTTAACTCTTCGTATCGAGCAACTTAGAGATTATAATGAAGTTTGTGATAGTAAGAAGTATCTTGAAACACGTGGGGCCATAGCAGCTTTAAGACTTGTAGGGGATATATTCCAAGACTTGATGCAAAATGCTATGACTGATAACACTACTCCAAATGAAGAGGAAATTGAAGATGAACCTTGATGAGAATGGTAATCCTATTGTGGAAGCACCGGCCACTGACAATACGGATTCCACAGGTATGGGAAATGTAGAAGTAATTGCAGAATTGTTTAGTGATGGTGCAGCTGCTGATGCGACACCTTATACTATAGAATCTGCTGATAAACCCTCAGATGCAGCACTCGCTACAGATGTAACGCCTTCGGGTAAAGAGCCTGTGGAGAGTACTACTGTGACTGAAACTCCAGCAACTACTGCGACAGAAGGTGCAACTCCTCCTGCTCCAACCACTACTACTCCTGAACTTAGTGAGGTAGAAGCACTTAAGAAGCAGATTGAGACCTTAACCACTTTGGTGGATACGATGTCTGGAACTGCTAAGGTTGTTCCTACTACAACTGAGACTCCAGCAGTAGAAGTAAAAATTTCAGAACTTGATGATCTTTTCAAGGATATGGATTTCGACTCAGTTATGGAGTCTAAAGAAAACTTCGTAAAGTTCTTCAAAGATGCTATGGCTGTAGTTAAAGAACATGCAAAACAAGAAACCTTGGTTAATCTTCCTAATGTTGTTGGAGATTTTGTTCAACGCCAAACTAGCATTAGGGATGTAGCAACTGAGTTTTATACTACATATCCTGAACTTAAGAAAGTAAAACAGTATGTGGCGCATGTAGCTAATACAGTATCTGCTGAACAACCCGAGTGGAATATTAGTCAGGTACTTATTGAAGCAGCTAAACGTACTAAGGAAACTCTTAATTTACAGGCTGTTGTAGAGGATGTAAGTACAGAGAAGACTGATACTACTAAACATAAGCCTTCTCTTCCTGGAGGGACTCAGAGTTCTAAAACTCCTAAGGCCCCTTCTAATGGATTTCAAGATGAGATCAACGATTTAATTACTGATTAATAAGGAGACAGTTATGGTTGGCGAAGGTGGATTTATTGATAATTTGATGAAAGGGGATCTTAAAGTTCCTGGTGCTATCAAGCAGGGTAATGAAGCTAGGTATTGCTTCGAGGAATTTAAAGTTCAGCCCGTCTGTCAGGTAGTAAATGCAACTACTGCTAATCCCAGTGGTACTGCCGATACTGCAAATACTGCACAGTTTGGTACTAATGTATTTGAGTATGTAGCTAAAGGTACTCAGACTATTATCGGTCTAGGATCTCTAGCTGCTACTGGCTGTAGTGTATCTGGTGACCAGGCAGATAATGATGGTAGAGAAATTAACTTTGCTGCGGGTATTACTGCTCGGGCTATTCGCTCTTATACTGTAGGTCGGGCCTTTTTCGCTCGCCTTAAATTCAGTATTGCAGTAGTAGCCGGTACTGACGACTGTGCATTTGGTTTTCGTAAAGCTGAAGCATACCAGACCAATCTGGATGATTATGATGAAATGGCAGTTCTCAACGTAATCAGTGGTGATATTAAGATTGAAACTATTCTTAATGCTGCTACTACTACTACTACTGCCACTACTGAGAATTGGGCAGATACTGAAACCCATGAACTTAGAGTAGATGTAGCTGTTGATGGTAGTGTAACCTTTGCAGTAGATGGCGCTGAACCTTCTGTAGTATCTACCTTCTCTTTCGATGCTGGAGAAGTAGTAATTCCGTTTATGTTCTTCTTGCAGGCCAATGCTTCGCAGACCGGCGCTATTGTTCTTAGTGAATTTGAAAGCTCTTACGTGTAAGGAGGAGGTAATCAATGAGTCTTTTAGGTAGGCTAGCTAAATTTGGTCTTAATCCTTGGGGAGCTCCAGTAGCATCTTCGCTGGCAGGAACCTCAGGACAGATCTTGGTTCTTATGCGCGATAAGGATAAAAAGATCCTTATGGCTACAGGTACTGATGTACCTTCAAATGCAACTGCTGGATATGCAAAAGGGTGCATATTCATAGATCGTAATGTAGCTACAGGTATTACTGGTCTCTATGAGAATATTGGGACTAACTCTTCCTGTAACTTTAATGCTATCGGAGCGATTTCAGCAGGTGAAATCACCCTAGCTACTGGCAGTATTCTTCTTGGTACTGCTGGAGTGGCTGCAGCTCTTGATGGTAAGGGTGATGGTAAAATCCTAGTAGGTAATGGAACTACTATGACTAGTGTAGCTCTTAGTCAGGATGTTACTATTAATAATGCAGGTGTAGCTACCATTGCTAAGATTAATAATCTGGCAACTGCTGCTGAGGTAAATGGAGTATGTGACGGTAATACGGCCACTGCTGCTGAGATTGTCAGAACTTGTGATCTCACTGGTAGGGTAGTTACTCTAACAGATACTGGAGCAATTACAGAAGTTCTTCATGAAGGTCGAGTATGTATGCTTGGGGAAGTAGGCGGCAATGCTCTCGTTACTCTCACTCTTCCTGAAGCTACTGGAAGTGGGGCACGATACAAGTTTATCGTAAGTGTCCTTAATACCTCAAGTTATGTAATTGTTGTAGCGGATACAACTAATGCTAACTTCATAGGTAATGTAATCAATCAAGATGCTGATCTTGTAGGTACTATTGCTGCGATTATGTACCCTGCTCCTGCTAATGCAGATACCATCACTCTTAATGGAACTTCTACTGGTGGGCAACTTGGAGATTTCATCGAATTGGTTGACGTAGCAGCTGATGTGTGGGCAGTAAATGGTGTTGTATCTTGTCCGGCTGGTTCTGATACTGCCTCGCCGTTTAGTGCGGCAGTCTAATCTAACTTTTAATGAATGGTGAATGAGATGGCATTTCTTGGTATGCGTGGTACTGGTGATTGGGTTACTGATCAGCGTCCGAAAAATTGGCGGGAGGCGATTCTCTATCGCTATCCCAATGGCTCCGCCCCTCTTACTGCAATCTTGAGTAAAATGACAAGTGAGAAAACTACTGATCCTGAGTTCAACTGGTGGACTAAATCTCTGGCCACTCAGCGGGCAACGGTGACTGGGGTCTACACTGACTCTGGCCTTTCTGTAGCTTATGTAAGTGGGGCTCTTGCTAATGATCAACTCTATGTGAAGATGAGTTCTGATGATATTAGTCACTTCCGTACTGGTCATATTGCACTTCTTCGGGATGCAAGTGATCTTACAGTTGATGTAGTGGCTAAGGTTATTGGCCGTGTTTCTAGTGGGGAAAACTCTTACATCCAGGTAGTACTGCTTGAGGCTGATGATAACTCTACTGCTGGTGATCTCAGTAATTGTGATGCAGCTTTGATCATCGGTAATGCTAATGCTGAGGGCGCTGCTATGCCTGATGCGATTAGTTATGGCCCAGCTAAGTGGTACAACTTCACTCAAATCTTTAGGACCCCTCTTGAGATGACTCGTACTGCTATGCAGACCCGTCTTCGGACTGGTGAGCATTATAAGGGAGCTAAGAGGGAAGCTCTGGAATTGCACTCCATTGAGATGGAGAAAGCTTTCTTGTTTGGTGTACCTTCTGAGCGTACTGGTGATAATGGTAAGCCTGAACGTACTACTCTGGGTATCATTCCTGCAATCAAGGGTGGGTATACTGGAAGTGGCGGTGATGCCGGCACGGTCAATAACTTTGCAGCCAATACTGATTTCTCCGGGCAGACTTGGTTGCAGGGCGGTGAGGAGTGGTTGGATACTCAGTTGGAAGTTATCTTCAGGAAGGGAAGTTCTGAGAAGTTGGCATTCGCTGGATCGGGCGCAATTCTTGGTATTAACTCCCTGATTAAGGCCGGAGGTAATTTCGATTACTCTGCGGCCACGATGGACTATGGTATCAAAGTAACCAAGTGGGTAACTGCTTTCGGTACTATCAACATCATGACCCATCCACTCTTCTCTCATGAGGTCACCACCAGGAATGCAATGGTGATCTTGGAGCCGAAGGACATTAAGTATCGCTTCATTCAGGATACTATGTACAAAGCCGATGATCGTCTGCAGAAGGGTGGTTGGACTTCTCGTGATGGCATCAAGGAAGAGTATCTCACTGAGTGTGGTCTTGAGTACCATCACCCTGATGGTTGGGGTTATCTGTATGGTTTCAATACTGCTAACGCAGTCTAATATTTAACATGAGTGCCGGGGGGATGAGAGTCCCCTCGGTGCTACGTTGATTAAATCATCATAGGGATAACAATGGAACCTAATAAGAATTTAACTATTGGTGATCTTGAGAAGAAGAGAGGGGAGCTTAACGCTACTATAGCAGAAGCCATTCAGAAATTTGAGACTGAAACTGGTACTAGGGTTGGATATATAGACACAGTACGTAAGAGAGATCATGAAGAGAAAGGTGGCGGATGTTGTGGTCCTATGCCTTATAATGAAGATCGTGGAGATGTAGTAACTGTTAACATCAATATGAATATGGACTTCTGAAATGAACCTCTTAGAAGTAAGAACTCAGTTTACTAAGATTTCTGGAAGATATGATCTAGTTGGCACCGCATTTATAGATGCCGGGGCAGACGTATATATAAATGAAGGACAGAGATTTCTAGATCGTAAGTTTGACTACGGGCCAGCATTAGGGAAATATTATAAAGACTTGACAGCAGGTACTTTTAAAGTCCCTCTTACTGATTGTCGATCAGTCCTGGAAGTATGGGTTCTCAATTCTGATAGTAGAACTGAGCTCAAACCTCTAGATGAATATGAACTTAGATCTATATATCAAAGTAATAGTGTATATTCTACACCGTTAACTACCATGACTCAGGATAGGCCTTTATACTACTATCCTACAAACTTTAGACGTGTACCAGATACTGGAACTTTTACTGATTCTGCAACTCTTATATCTTATTTAGATACAACTTCACCTACTGACTCAACTGTCAATGGGTTAATAATAATCCCACCTCCTGCAACTGATTATGCTATTGAAGTTTCAGGATTGTTTTATAGTCCTAAATTAGTTGCTGATATTGATACTAACTATTGGACTCTTAATCACCCTAACTTGTTAATCACTGCTGCTTTGCGGCAATTAGATATAATGTACAATAGTGCACGAAACCTCAGAACCTTTGATGAAGCTATGGCTACTGATCTTAGGGATTTAGAATATGACTTTATAAGCCAAAGTACTACTGATGCAGTTGAATTAGAAGGCTAGTATTGGAAATATTATGGATTGGAAAACTTATAAAAATCCAGGGCCTTTTAAAATAGATAAGACTTTAGCAGGTACTAGGTATAATACTGGTGATGCTATAGTAGATGTTAATCATCCAGTGTGGAATCTTAAAGATAAAAGTGGAATTCCTATAACTTCTACTCATGATCCTTGTGGATACTGGAATAATGTTTTAGATCTAATTGATCCTTTTACAGA
Organism: Dehalococcoidia bacterium; assembly: GCA_035530115.1. Lineage (GTDB taxonomy): Bacteria > Chloroflexota > Dehalococcoidia > GIF9 > AB-539-J10 > RBG-13-51-36. Next base: position 36,317 of record DATKVL010000109.1, read on the forward strand.
AGTTACAAGTAAACCTTATCCAATTGAAGTTTTTGAGGCTACTGAATCCTTAGGTGCTACATTGATTAGTATGAGGTATACTAATCAAACATACAATAGTGGATTACCTGAGGGAGTTGAATCATACGGAGCTCCATTAGTTGGAGGAAATCTTACTCAGACATTCTTCTTAGTGTCTTATACTAGTGGGGCGGCTGAAGGGGTAGAATCTTCAGGAGCTTCTATAATTACTGGTAATCTTGGAGTAGCATTTATACTTAAAGTTTACAGTAATTATCAACCTGAAGCTACTGAAGCTTATGGGGCAAGTTTAATATCTGGAGATTTAGGAGTAGGTATTACAATAGTAAGTTATAGTATGTTACCTGAGGCTACAGAATCTTTAGGTTCAACAGTTATAGGAGGAAGTCTTGGATAAGCCTATTTTAGAGTTACATACAGAAGTTGAAGGATGGTTTAAGTTTGAGGCTATTAGTGAGGATGGTACTAAGAGGGTCCTAGCTGACTGGTTCCCTAATTTGATTACAAATCAGGGTTTGAATCAAATGGGGACTCTAAGCACCTGGCTAGATGCTTGCCAGGTAGGGAGTGGATCTACAGTCCCAGCAGTTAGTGATACCCAGTTAGTTACATTAGTTGCTGGGACTACAGCAGTTCAGAGTACTGTACAGGGTATACAATCTACTCCTCCCTATTATGCGTCAAGGACTGTGACTTATAGATTTGCTGCTGGAGTCGCAACTGGAACTCTTTCTGAAGTAGGAGTAGGTATTACTGCAACAGTAGGTAATCTATATAGTAGGGCTTTAATTCTTGATGGTACAGGAGCCCCTACTACACTTACTATTTTAAGCACTGAAACTCTTGATGTAACTTATCAGTGTAGATATTATGTACCTACAGTAGATTTAACTGGTAGTATATTACTTAGAACTACTACACATGATTGGACTAGTAGAGCTTGTAGGTGTACTACAACTCTTTGGTGGTCTAATATTAGGGGGCAGGCTGAGAATGCTAGTATCTCTGGGGCTATTTTTTATGGAGGTCTTACTGCTGCAATAGCTGCTATAGAATCTTATCCTACGGGCACTGCATATGGCGGAATTTATCCTACATGGGCAACATATATAAATAACTCATTTTACGCTGATGCTACTATTACAGCAGACCTAACTATAGGCAATAATGCTGATGGTTTAGGGGCATTACAATTATATTTAGGTATCGGAACCTATCAAATAGGATTTGTTCCTAATATTATGAAGACCTCTTCCGATATCCTAGTCTTGGTAGTTAGACATTCCTGGGGAAGGAAAACTATATAATGTTACCAGATAATGTAATATCATCTTCTGTAATAGCGGGTAATTTCATCCAAGCTAAACAGTTTGATGTAAATAATCTACTAGATTATGAAGATGGCGGAATTGCTATAGGAGATAATAGCCAAGGAAGACTCTATCAAATCTGGAGATGCAGGTTGATAGGAGATGATATTACTGTAGATGTTCCTAATGACCCTAGCATCTTACCTCTAATTATTTATAGCGCTCCTAATATAACAGAGATAAGTTTTACATTTGATTCTAACTTGAAACCTGCCGTAGCATTTGTACAGGATAGTATTCCTAAGTTACGCTGGTATGATACAAGTATTCCAGCATATTCTGTGATAGATATCCCTTATGCTAAAACTCCTAGGGTGGCATTAGATGATAAGAGAATTACTCAGGATAGTAACAGAGATATAATCTTAGCATATATAAAGAATAATGGTTTATGTTATAGACAGCAAAGAGATAGATTTTTAATTGAGTATATATTAACGGCAGGGTTGTATAAGAGGTTAATAAAGATGGGTATGAGTAGTAAACTCCGGATGCAGTTTTCTTTAGAGTTAAATATATAGTTAAACAGGAGGAGTTAACCAATGGCTAATCAAGTTCCGAATGCATGGAAGTCTCAATTGTGGTATCCGTATCTAGCCTCTACTTTTAAAATGATTCTAATGAGTCCAGGATTTGTATTTAATAAGGATACTCACTATACCTATGCAGATGTGTTGGTTAGTGAACTTCCTACTGGAAATGGTTATACTGCTGGAGGTCTCACACTTTCAGGCATTACTCGTACGTTGAATATAGTAGATGATAGAGTGGAGATGACTTGGAATCCTGCACAGTGGAATGCTACAGGTGGAAGTATTATTACTTCTGGGGCTATCATCTATATGAATGCGGCCGTAGGAACTATCTATGAACGTACTGATATTATTGTAAGTTATAAGGATGCAGGTGGAACTATCACTGCTACGGATGGTACTCCTATTATTGTTAGCGCAGTTATGGAAACGGTTGAAGATAAGGTATAATATTATTGCTGTGTGGATTAAATCCACATAGGGAGGGTTAAGTTATGAAATTAAGTCTAGCGGTTAGAACTGTAAGTGGTGCGGATGCTACAGCTGGCTGGGAGATTAGAACTGGTGCTACTCCAGGAAGAGTTAAAGTTCATGAGATTGGATTCTTCCTGGCTGCTGCAACAGCTAGTACTATTGGACTGGGAAGGCCTGCAGCTGTTGGAGATACTCCTACGACCCCTGTAGATTTTCAACCTGAAGATCCGAATGATGTGCTGGCTACTGGAACTATCCAGTCTGCTCTTGCATGGGCTACAGGGCCTACTGTACCTGCTAATTTAATAAGGAGAATTTCCCTTCCTGCAACTATCGGAACTGGGGTGATTTGGACATTTCCTGAAGGTTTAGTAATTCCAGTATCTGGAAGTTTAGTATTATGGAACCTGGCCATTAACTCAGTACTTGATGCTTATGCGGTTGTAAGTATTTAAACTGGAGGCATAAATGTCTCAAGTTACTACTCCCATATTTAAAGGTGTAGCGAAGGTATTTACTACATACCCTGTATCTACACTTGCGTTAAAATTGGTAACTGAATCTCCAGGAAATAATTTTCCTAATACTACCTCTAAAACTGGTATCAGGTCTATAGGAGTAATAACTAAGTATCCTGCAGCTCCTATAGATTATACCGCTACTATAAACGTAAATTGGTATGATGTAGATATTGATGGCTTAGCAGCAGTATCTTACGGAGAATTTTATAACGGAGTTGTATCAAGTAGTACCTCCAAATTAGGTATTGGAACTACTAGTAAATTTACGGTAGGAATTTCCTTAATACCTTCTGGACTTAACCAATTAGTAATTGGAAGTCTAGGAGATATTTGGGTAGACACTGTTAAGAAGAATTGGGTAAAGTGGTCTAATATTGGCAGTTCTGATTTTACAATCTGGAAAGATAATATAGCAGGGGCTAGACCTCTTGATTGGGCTGGGTGGGTTTACAGTATTAAGAAATTAGGAAATAAAGTTATAGTATATGGTGAGAATGGAGTCTCTAGTTTATTTCCTTCTGGTGTTACTTATGGAATGCAGACTATCTATAAAATAGGTATTAAAGGAAGAGGGGCTGTTAATGGAGATAATTCAATACACTTCTTTGTTGATACTTCTGGGCACTTATTTTCTATGGGAGAATTAGCTAGAAAATCGTCATTGTTTGAAGAGACTATGCGGCCAGAAGATTTAGGGTATTCTGAGTACTTATCAAGTATGGGTGATCTTACTCTGTCTTGGGATAGTTTAAATAAACTCTTATATATATGTGACGGGGTTACAGGTTATATATATAATCCTTCAAGTAAAAGTTTTGGGAAAGGTCCTAATAATATAACTAGCGTAGAAACTCAGGGAGGGATTCAGTATGTAGGATCTCCTATTGTAATAACAACTCCTACCTTTGAGATAAGTACAGATATATTTGATCTTAGTAGTAGGAAGAATAAGAGTATTAAATATGTAGAAGTGGGGACTAATCTTAGTGGTTTATTAGAAGGTTCAATAGATTATAGACTTTCTAAAGATGCTGCTTTCCAAAGCACTCCCTGGGTATTAGTAAATCCTAATGGAATCTTTCATCTTCCGTGTTTTGGGATAGAGTTTAAGTTTAAACTTAGAGCTCCAGTACTTGAGGACTTTAAGATAGATTATATAAAGGTATATGGCAAGGTATTAAACTTTGCATATTTGGATGTTCTTAATAAACAATAGTTATAGGGGTATAGTATGATAGTTAAACTTCCAGTTACACAAATTACCCCCTTCTGGGAATTAATTAAGTTTGCCATCTCTAAAGTATATGAGGTAAAGACAGAGGATTTTAGATCTATATTCAATCATACACTTCATAAACTCTTAAATGATAAGGCCCAGTGTTGGGTTAGATTGAATGATAAAAGGATGCTTGTAGCTCTTATGATTACTGAGATTCAAGTAGATAAGATTAATGGTAATAAGCAATTATTTGTACCTGTTTTATATTCGTGGAGGCCTACAGGTAATGATGAGTGGAAAGAGGACTTCGAGTTTATAACAAAGTTTGCAAAGAAAGAGAATTGTAAATACATTACCTGTGAATCAGATATTGCAAGATGCTGGGAGTTGTATGAACTTTGTGGATTTAAGGAAATTCTCAGGAAGTATAGTCTTAAAGTAGGAGATTAACTATGCGTATATATTCTGAGATAAAGTTTATATGGGATGGGGTTACTAATTCCTATATAGAAGTATCTTCTAATTATGAAGAGTATGTAGGAGAGGTAGCTTTATGTAAAGGTGGCAGTAGTAGTAGTGGGGGTGATCAGACTACTACTGTAAGATATGCTCCTTATGTAGAGTCTGCCCATAGTAATTTCCTATCTACAATACAGGCTAAAAGAAATCTTGTTATAAATAACTCTCCATTTGTAGGGTATGTTAATATAGATGTAGATGATGGATTTTTTGGGGCTGGATATATTATAAGTAGTTTCCCTTCCTTGTATGATATGTACGGGAAGTTCATGGCAGGGCTTGATATCGAAGCTTTGTGGAATGAGATATTGGGAAGTACAGTAGAATCTGCAGTAGTTAAAGATTTAATATCTGCACAATCTGCTATGTTGGATGAAGATATAATTATCAACTCTGTTCCTAGATTACAGACAGGTGCTAGAGATATTAATTCTGTAATGAGTTCATCATTTGTTATAGGTAAAGCTATTATAGAAGATGCTAAAACTAAAGCATTATCCTTATTCAGTGCTAATTTAAAGTACCAGATGATCTCACTGGCTGATGGTAGATGGAGAGCTCATCTTGACTGGAATAAGAATGTTATAGGTGTATATTCTGAGATAATGAAGTTCTACTATTCTACCAAGATTGACGTAGATGATGCTAATTATTCTATGGTTGCTAAGGATAGGTTATGGCCATTTACAGTTTTGGATTTTGAGAGGGCAGCTCTCGGAGCTCTTCAAGGCGCTATTAATACGAAGACAGACGTAGCTGGAGCCTCTACTGCCTCTAAAGTATTAGGGGGAGCTCTTAGTGGTGCTGCTATGGGAGCAGCTATAGGTAGTAATTTTAATACTGCGGCTACCTCAACTACAGCTGCAAGTACTGCAGGCAGTGCTTGGGGAGCTGGAGCTGGTGCTGTATTAGGAGTTGCTGCAGCTCTTACTTACTAATAAGGATTAATTATGGGCGGGGGTGGAAGTGGGGGAAGTTCTGGGGGAGATGTAGTAAGGACTACTAGGTATGCTCCATATGTAGAGGAAGCTCATAATAGTTTTCTTAACAATACTACAGCAGTTAGAAATACTATCATAGATGATTCCCCTTATTTAGGGTTTACTAACATCACTACAGATGAGGCATTCTTTGGAATTGGATATATTATGGGGAGTTTTCCATCTCTCTATGATACCTTCGGAAAGTACATGGCAGGATTGGATATTGAGGAGTTATGGAATAAGGTAGCTTCAGAGATATTTAATAATCCAGATATAGATTCAGATATTAAATCTAGGATGCAGGTTATAGATGATGATATAACATTAAAGCTTGCAGCATTTACTTTAAGTATGCGTAATGTAAACTGTACCAACTCATCATCCTTTGTAGTAGGTAAAGCAGTAATAGAGGATTATAGATTAAAGATGCTGAGTGATGTAAGTAAGGAAGTAAAGTTTAGACTTCTCCCTAATATCCAAACTGATTTTATAACCTCGTTGAATTGGAATTCAGGAAATGTTAAAGTATATGCATTATCTATGAAGTTATACTTTACATCAAAGTTGGCTGCAGATGATGATAATTATACTAATGCTGCAAGAGACATTCTATGGCCTTTTACAGTATTAGGATTTGAATTAATGGCTATTGGAGCCCTTCAGGGAACTAGAGCATTTCAAAAAACTGCTGATAGAGTAGGAAGGTCTGGAGTTTCTAAAGGGCTTTTAGTACTTTCAAATACTGTAACTGGTGCTTATATTGGATCATCATGGGGGCCTGTAGGAACAGTAGTTGGAGCTGTTGTAGGTTTTGTAATTGGAATAGCAACTTTATTCTTTGAATAATACTATTAGGAGATTACTATGATTACTGCAGAAGAGAGAGAAGATATTATAAATGCTACAGTTGAGAGAACTTTGTTGCTTCTTCCAGAAACTGTAGGTAATCTTATAGCTAATCATATGGCTATGAGTAAACTTAATAGTGAATTCTATGCAGCGCATCCTGAGTTTAGAGATAAGAAAGATGTTGTGGTGGCAGTTATGGAAATGGTAGAGGGGGAAAATCCTATTGATAATTACGAAGATCTTCTTAAAAAGGCAGTTCCTAAGATTAGAGAACGTATCAGCATTTTAAAAACTGCTGATGTGGATAGTGTTAAACCAAGCCCTAATCGGGATTTCAGTACTATGGGAATTGTAGAAGGTGAAGTTAAATCTACTAATGGAGAACTTTAATGTCTTTAGTAATTGATAGAGGTGGTGGTTTTACATTATCTATTGAGAGTGAACAATTATCTAAGGGGTTACGCCCTAGTAAGAGACTGCAAAGGGATAGTAATTTCTTAACGGTTTGTAACGGGGCAGTAGGTAGAGATGGAGTTTTATGTACTATAGATCAGTTGACTAGAATGGTTACTGATGTTATTGTAGATGGGTTTCCCTACCCTCAAGTGTTTGTATTGACTAGCATGATTATAGTATGCGGGTTGACCAAGATTTATGAGATAGTAGAAGGGGTGCTGATAGAGAAGTTAACTGTAACTGCTGGCAATACTTGGAGTTTAGTAGACTTTAATGACTATGTATATATGAGTAATGGTATGGTAGCAGTAACTAGAAGTGTGGCAGATAAAACTTATAGCTTATCAACTACTCTACCAGTAGCAAATGCTATATGCAATAATAACGGACAGATTATTATCGGTGGGTTAACTACTTAATTTAGAGGTATGATATGGGCATTTTTGATTTTCTATCTAGTGATACAGCTGCTACTGATATACCAGGCCAAGTTCCACCAGCTACAGAAACTTCTACATCTGGAAAACTTCTAACTGATCCAAATTTTCTTAGGTTGTTAGCAGGTATGGGTTCAGGATTCTCTAAAGGTCTTGGGGCTGGAGAGGCTATAGGAGGTGCTACAACTGAGATGATAAGGAATCAGCAAGTGCAGAAAGCTGGGGGGAATATTCTTAAACAACTTCTAGGGGGTGGGACTACTATTCCTACACCTACTCCTAGAGGCATGGCTGGGCCTGATGCAGTTACTACTAAGAGGACTGCTGATGGAACTACTACAACTGTACAAGAGCCCTCTGCTGCAAATCTAAGTAGTTATGGAACTAATGTTCCTGCAGAGAATATGAGTGCTAAGGGAGGAGCCGTTGAGCAATCCCCTTTCTGGAAAGCCCTGCTTCAGTAAGTACTGGAGTAGGGCAAGATTTGACTGGTGCTCTAGCTGGGCAAGATATAGATCTTAGAGGTTTAGGCCCAGAAGAAATTAAGATGATGTTATTAGGTGGGCAGAGTATAGGTAAGATGAAAGCTGATCAAGTTATGGCTCAGCAAGCTGCTGATATTGCAGGTAAGAAAGATGTAATAGCTAATGCCAAGTTAGCATTGGATGAGAAGAAGGCTAATATTCAGCAGGAACTTGCAGAGAAAAGAATTACTGCACAGGAAGCTAGAGATCGTGCAAGTCAAGCTGACCGTGATGCTCAGATTGCAGTTAGTCAGGGCCTGCTTGCAGTGGCTATGAGGAATGCAGATATTGCTAGTAGGAGAGCTGATATATCAGATAAGACTACTAGGGATGCTAATGCCCCTAAGCCTGTTACTCCTGCTCAGCAGTTAGATATGGATACTCAGATAGCTGGAATAGGTGCTGCTATCGCAAGTGGTAAGGATAGTAAAGGAAATACTCTTGATCCTGCCTCACTTGATAGTTATGTAGCATTGTATAACAAACACTCACCTAATGATAAGTATGTTAAAGCTCCTGATACTTCCCCTAAGACTATTGGCGGGGTGGAGATTCCTTTCACCGGTGAGAAAGGTGGATATGTTAAAGTTCCTAAGACTGGAGTAGCTCCTGCAGAGGCATTAGACTTGCTCAAAAAGAATCCTGCACTTAAAGATCAATTCAAGAAGAAATATGGATACTTGCCGGAGGGAATCTAATGGCAAACCCGTTTGATCAGTTTGACTCTGTAGCAACTGGGAGTAATGCTTTTGATCAGTTTGATGAAGTTCCTATAGTTGCTACTCCTGCAGCTCCAGTTAAAGTTGAGGCTCCTAAAGTTCAACCTAAGACTCTCTTTGGAGATGCAGTAGTTCCTGCATTGATGGAATCTCTAACTAAGTCTGAGCCTTCTGTTGCAGAACCTGGATTATATGGGGCTGCTAAGGATGTAGCATTGGGAGTTCCTGAAGCTATTGCAGGAATGATCTCTGGACTTATAGCTTTCCCATTTGGGCAAGTTGCATCAGCTCCTACAGCTCTTACAGCTATGCTTCCTCAAAGTAGGGGTGATAAGTTTGATGTAGCTGGAGGTTTTGCTGAAGGACAGAAAGTTGCAGAGAAGATAAGTGCTGCCGGAACTTATCATCCTACTACTGATACAGGCAAACTGTTAATGAAGCCTATTGATTTAGTATTTGGAACTCTTCTTGGATCAGTAGGGAATACTGTAAGACAGTTGGCAGATCCTACCACTCCAAAAGAAGAGGTTGATAAAAGAGTTCAAGCATCTCATTATGTTACTAATTCACTTCTTCTTGGACTTCCATTAGTTACTGGTAAATTGCAGAAAGGTAAACCTTTAACTATCTCAGATTTCAAGGAAGTTGAGAAGGCTATCCCAGTTGATACACCTCCTGATGTAGCATCCGCAGCATTAGAGGCATTGAGGAATTTCAATATTAAGGAAGCTGTATCTTCAAATGTTAAGACTAAGTTTGAAGGTAATCAGTCTATAGCTGAAGGTCTTATGACTGAGGCTCTTAAGAGAGAGGGCCATGCTAAGGGGGCATTGAATAGAACTGCTAAGATTATCAGTGATCTTGAAGGAGACGCAAAAGGAGTAGATTTTAAAAGTATGAAAGGTGTAGGTCCGAAGTCTCAGGCTTTGATTGAGAAGTTTATTAAAGATAGAGATGCTGTACTTACTCCTGAGATTTCCCCTGTTGAGGAGACTGCAACTCCTATTAATCTTCCAGAAATGGGTAAGAAGTTAGAACCTACAGGCACTGATATTCTAACTTCTGAAATGGATAATCCTGATGTAGCTCTTAAACATTTTGAGAACTCTATTCCAGTTGAAGATCAGGCTATAATGGTTGATGTGTTTAAGAATATTAGGGATAATAAATTACACGAGCAGGTATCCTTTCCTCAACAGCTATTTAATATGGTAGGTGGAGTTTATGAGAAGAGGACTGGAAAGAAGTTAGAAGTA